>NZ_JBVHHW010000003.1:0-249207 GCF_055560875.1 Kitasatospora sp. NPDC023118 | reverse complement strand
TAATCTTTCAGTGCGGCAAGGGCCTATAGCTCAGACGGTTAGAGCGCTTCCCTGATAAGGAAGAGGCCACAGGTTCAAGTCCTGTTAGGCCCACCACCGCGAGGGGCCCGGAGTGATCACTCCGGGCCCCTCGTCGTTTTCGCAGATCGGGGCGGCTTCCGGTACGCTCTCTGAGCAGCGCGGGCCTATAGCTCAGACGGTTAGAGCGCTTCCCTGATAAGGAAGAGGCCACAGGTTCAAGTCCTGTTAGGCCCACCGCCACGAGGGGCCCGGAGTGATCACTCCGGGCCCCTCGTCGTTTTTCGTCGCGAATCCGGGGCCGTCGCGAATCCGGGGCCGTCGCGAATCCGGGGGCCGTCGCGGCCGGGGCGCCGGCCGGACCGGCTCCGACGAGGGCCTCCCGGGCCGGCCGCGTGCGGACGAACCGCGGGACAGGAGGTGCGGCGTCAATCCTCCAAGCGGGCCTTCGGGTTGAAGCACCGGTGGCTGGTCACGATTGGGACACTGGTGTGTATCATCGGCCGCAAGGGCAGTCTGGCAGCCCGTTCGCGCTCGAAACACATCTGGACTCGTCGGCCCGTTTCAGTCCGGCCGGAGCACCGGCTCCTGAGTCCACCAACGCAAGAAGGACGAGGTCCCGCGGTGAAGAAGCTCCTCCTGGTCGCCCTGGTCGCCCTCGGCGGCTTCTTTGTCTACCGTCAGGTCCAGGCGGACCGCGCCGAGCAGGACCTGTGGACCGAGGCCACCGACCCGGTTCCGGCCGGTCGCTGACCCGGGCGATCTGACGATCGACGATCTTCGGAGGCGCTGATCGCGCCTCCCGAAACCGGTCGGTCCGGTCACACGACCGGACCGACCGGTTCCTTCAAGGGGACGGCGCTCGGAATCGCGTCGGAACCCGGTACGCTAGTGCCCGTTGGCACGCGCCGTGCCGTCGAGGGGCATTAGCTCAGTTGGTAGAGCGCTGCCTTTGCAAGGCAGATGTCAGGAGTTCGAGTCTCCTATGCTCCACAGCGCCTGAACGGCGGCTGACCTGTTCTCCAGGCCGGCCGCCGTTCTGCTGTTCCGGGCCGTCTTCCCCGGGCCGTCCGCTAGGACTGCGGGCGGTCGTCCTCGGTGGGCTCCCCGGACCCGGCCGCGTCGTCCGGCCCGGCGCCGTTCACCGGGGCGGTGGAGCCGTGGGCGCCGCCCGGCCGGGACGCCTCCGGGGCCGGGGGTTCGACCAGCCACTCCGGGTTGCTGTGCCGGCGCCACCACTGCCAGGCGACGATGCCGCCGCCGATCGCCAGCACGCCCGCCACCGCGAGGCCGGTGGACCAGCCGCCGCGGCACCGCGCCCGCTTCGCGTTGCGGGCGGCGAGTTCGCTGATCTCGGCCGAGCTCACGTGGCCCTGGAGGGCGGTCAGCGCGGCGGCGCCGCGGACCTGGGCCTCGTGGGCGACCGGGGAGACTGCGGCGCGGGCGTCCTCGACGGCCTGGGCGACCCTGGGGCCCACCGTGGCGCGGGCCTGGCCGGCGGCGCGGGTGGCGGAGAGGCGGGCCGCCAGCGCGGCCTCCTGGGCCCGGTGGAGGGCCTTCAGGGCGTTCTCCTGGGCCTCGGGCGGCAGGCTGGCGAAGGCCTGGCCGAACTGTGGGGCGAGGTGCCTGTCGTACTGGACGCGGAGATTGTGGGCGGCCTGGGAGGCCTTCGGCCCGAGCGCGTCCAAGGCTGGCCCGAGGCGCTGCTTGGCGCCGTCCGCGAAGTGCGAGGCGGTGTCCCGGGTCCTGGTGGCCGTCTCACGGGCCGAATCCGAAAAGCTCACGAGTCTCTCCTCCTGGGCGGCATCCTTAATGTACATATCCACCTGAATGCTGATCATGCATCCTGATTTGTCCACCGGCACTCCGGGGTGGGCCGGGCGAGGGCCCTGCGGGGAGGCGGGGAGCGGCGGCAGGGGAGGAGCGGCAGGGAGGAGCGGGAGTGGGGCGCTGGGGTGAGGGGCGGGGTGAGCCCGGGTGCGGGAAGGCGCCGGGGGCGAGGGGTGCCGCAGTACGCTGGCGGCTCCGGTGGTCGGGTACGGGAAGGGGAGAGCGCTGATGGTCCCGGACGAGCCACGGCAGTCGACGGTGCCTTCCCCGGAGGGTGGGCCGCCCGGTTGCTACCGGCATCCGCAGACCGCCACCGGGATCTCCTGCACCCGCTGCGACCGGCCGATCTGCTCCCGGTGCATGGTGGCCGCCTCGGTGGGCTTCCAGTGCCCGGAGTGCGTCGGTGGCGGGCACGCCGGGGCGCGGCGGGCGACCACCCGGTTCGGCGGCGCGCTGACCGTCGACGGCGGGCTGGTCACCCGGGTGCTGGTCGGGATCAACCTGGTGGTCTGGCTGCTGGCCGCCTACGTGCTCAGTCCGCGGCTGGGCGAGGTCTGGTCGCTGGTCAGCGCCGGGCGGGACGTCCTCGGCGGCCCGTACGGCATCGCCGACGGTCCGGCCCAGTGGTACCGGCTGCTGACCGCCACCTTCCTGCACCTGGAGTGGTGGCACATCGGGCTGAACATGCTGGTGCTGCTCTGGCTCGGCCCGCCGCTGGAGGAGGCGCTCGGCCGGCTGCGCTTCCTGGCCCTCTACCTGCTCGCGGGCCTCGGCGGCAGCACCTTCGCCTTCCTGGTGGCCGGCGACTGGATGAACTCGCTGGGGGCCTCCGGGGCGGTCTTCGGCCTGATCGGCGCCACGATCGTGATGCAGCTGCGGAACCGGGGCCCGCTCGCCCCGGCGGTGGCCTTCCTGGTCTTCAACCTGGTGGTCACCTTCTCCCGTCCGGGCATCGACTGGCGTGCGCACCTCGGCGGCCTGGCCCTGGGCGCGCTGACGGCTTTCGGCCTGATGTACGCCCCCCGCGAGCGCCGCGGACTGGTCCAGGCGCTGACCGTGGCCGGGGCGGCGGCGGTGGAGGCGGCGATGTTGCTGACCGGGATGGCCCTCTACGGCGCGTGACGCCCTGGACGTTTGTCCACAGCGGGTGGGGGGTTGTGCACAGGCTGTGCGCCGATCCGCCTGTGGACTGCTGTTCTACGCGTGTCCCCCTGTGCGGTTCTCCCGCTCCCGAGTGGTTGTGCACAGCTGTGGACGGTCCCGGTCGGAAAAGTTATCCACAGGCACTGGGGACTTTTCCCCAGTGTGGATAACCATGTGGATAAGTCCGACTGTCTGATGGTGGCACTGTGTGATGGCGTGGATGGCCGACGGGGCTTCGGCCCGTGCCCGGGCACGCCGAACCGCCGCTTCGGGACCCGCGATCCGAAGCGGCGGAAACGGCTCGAATTCGAGCCTCAGGACGAGCGGGGCGTCACTTCCACTGGGTGGAGACGCCGAACCCCGCCGCGATGAAGCCGAAGCCGACCAGGATGTTCCAGTTCCGCCAGCTCTCGACCGGGTAGCTGCCGCTGGTCACGTAGTACGTGACGATCCAGACCAGGCCGATCAGGAACAGTGCCAGCATCAGCGGCGCGACCCAACCGCGGCCCGAGCTGATCTTCACAGCAGCCGTCGTCGGCGGGGTGTAGTCGGACTTCTTGCGGAGTCGAGACTTCGGCACGAGGAGCTCTCCTGTCGATGCGCTGTGAGACCGCGCAGGGGTGCAGCGGGTGAGACGCCGACGACGGGATGTGGAGAACGCTCTGGGACCGCTCCCCGACCTGCCACCGGCGTCCGTTAGCGTAGTGGCTCGGCGGGTCTCAAGGAGATAAGGGTACGGTGACTAATTTGTCGATTCCCCCCGGGAAGGCCGGTACCCGCCGCTCCGGCATCCGAATTGTCGGCCGTGCCCTGACCTGCGCCGTGTTCGCGCTCGCCGGTCTGCTCTTCTACATCAGCGCACAGACCGCCCGCGGCACCGACCTGCGGACCGACAACTCGCTGCTGAGCCTCGGCGACGTGATCCGCCAGCGCAGCTCCCAGAACCAGCAGGCGCAGGCCCAGCTGGCCGACCTCCAGGCCCGGGCGCAGCAGCTCACCGAGCAGCGGGGCAACGACCCCGCCGACGCGGCCCGGCTGGACGGCCTGCGGCTCGGCGCGGCCCTGGAACCGCTGCAGGGCGGCGGCCTGAGCGTCACCCTCAACGACGCCCCGCCGAACGCCACCGCGCGCATCCCCGGCGTGCCCGAGCCCGGCGTCAACGACCTGGTCATCCACCAGCAGGACATCCAGGCCGTGGTCAACGCGCTGTGGCGGGGCGGCGCCGAGGGCGTGCAGGTGATGGACCAGCGGCTGATCTCCACCAGCGCGGTGCGCTGCGTGGGCAACACCTTGCTGCTCCAGGGCCGGGTCTACTCCCCGCCGTACGTGGTCAAGGCGGTGGGGAGGACGGACGCCCTGCGGGCGGCCGTCGAGGCCGACCCGACCATCCGCAACTACCTGCAGTACGTCCAGGCGTACGGCCTGGGCTGGAAGGTCCAGGAGAGCGGCGACCTGACCCTGCCCGGCTACTCCGGCACCACCGAACTCCGGTCGGTGGGCGGACAGTAGCGGCTGAGTGGCGGACCGGCCTCGCGGCTGTGGATCTCGGGTCTACTCTTGACCCCAGTCCGCTACGTCGAGGGAGGACCATGTACGGCTTCATCTGGCGTCACCTCCCGGGGAACACCCTGGTCAAGGCCGTCATTTCGCTGCTCCTGATCCTGGGGATCGTCTACCTTCTCTTCACCTACGTCTTCCCGTGGGCGGAACCGCTGCTCCCCTTCGGTGACGTCACAGTGGACGGCGGCGACGGAGCCGCGGCCGGCTGACCCGGCGGGCCCGGCAGTTCCCCCAGCACCGCACCCACGGAGACCACGCGCGAATGACCACCCAGCCGACCCCACCCCGCATCCTGGTCGTGGACAACTACGACAGCTTCGTGTTCAACCTGGTCCAGTACCTGTACCAGCTCGGCGCCACCTGCGAGGTGGTGCGCAACGACGAGGTGACGGTCGAGCACGCCGTCCGCCGGTCGGGCGAGGAGGGCTTCGACGGGGTGCTGCTCTCCCCCGGGCCCGGGGCGCCCGAGGAGGCCGGGGTCTGCATCGAGATGGTGCACCACTGCGCCGGGATCGGGCTGCCGGTGTTCGGCGTCTGCCTGGGTCTGCAGTCGATCGCGGTGGCGTACGGCGCGGTGGTCGACCGGGCGCCGGAGCTGCTGCACGGCAAGACCTCGCCGGTCGAGCACGAGGACGGCGGGGTGTTCGAGGGCCTGCCCTCGCCGCTGACCGCGACCCGCTACCACTCGCTGGCCGTCGACCCGGCCACCGTGCCGGCCGAGCTGATCGTCACCGCGCGCACCGGGAGCGGCGTGATCATGGGCCTGCGGCACCGTGAACTGCCCGTCGAGGGCGTGCAGTTCCACCCCGAGTCGGTGCTGACCGAGGGCGGGCACCGGATGCTCGCCAACTGGCTGGCGGAGTGCGGCGACCCGCACGCCGTGGACCGGTCGGCCGGGCTCGCCCCGGTGATCGGCCGGGGCTGAGCGGCGTGACCGCGGTGCGCCCGGAGGGGCGCTACCAGCCCGAGGCCGGCCCCTACGGCGGCGCGCAGCAGCAGTACGCCGGCGCGCCGTACGACGGCGGCCGGGCCGACGGGCCGTACCCGCAGCAGCACCCGGTCCAGGGCGCGCCCGAGGACGCCTGGGGCGTGTACGAGCAGGCCGAGGAGCCCGCCGCGGGCGGGCCCGAGTACCCGTGGCTGCCCGACCAGACCCTCCAGCTGCGCCTGCCCGCCGACGGCGGCGAGCCGGCTGCGGAGCCCGCCCCGCCGACCGGCGGCCGGGCTGAGCGCCGACGGGCCGCCCAGGGCCGGACCTCGGTCCGTGCGGGTGGCGGGCGGCGCCGGGCGAAGGGCCGGGCGGCCGGCCGGACGCGCCCCAGGGAGTCCGCGGTCGTGGTGGGCGCCCGGTTCGTCGGCGAGCTGTGCATCACGCTCGGCGTGGTGATGCTGCTGTTCGTCGCGTACCAGCTCTGGTGGACCAACGTGCAGGCCGACGAGGCCGCCAGCAGCGCCCGCGACCAGCTGGAGCAGCAGTTCGACGCCCAACCGCCCGCCCAGCCGGGCCAGCCGGCGCCGGACCCGAACAAGCCGGAGGCGTTCGAGCCCGGCAAGGGCTTCGCCATCATCTACCTGCCCAAGCTGGGGCTGAAGTTCCCGATCGCCGAGGGGACCGACAAGTCGGCGGTGCTCGACAAGGGCCTGGTCGGCCACTACACCAACACCGGGATGCCCGGCGACAAGGCGAGCAACTTCGCGCTGGCCGCCCACCGCAACACCCACGGCGAGCCGTTCCGGTACATCAACCAGCTGGGCAAGGGCGACAAGGTCGTGGTGGAGACCGCCGCCGGGTACTACACCTACGAGATCACCGGCGGCATCCCGCAGACCTCCCCCAGCAACGTGAGCGTGATCAAGCCGGTGCCGAACGGCTCCGGGTACACCGGCCCCGGCCGCTACATCACGCTGACCACCTGTACGCCGGAGTTCACATCCAAGTTCCGCCTCATCGTCTTTGGCAAGATGATCGAGGAACGGCCGCGCAGCCAAGGCAAGCCGGCCGCGATCACGGGCGGATAGCCGCCCGAAGGCCCGTTCGGAGGGGGAGCACCGCAGATGCAGGACGACGGGACCGCACAGTCGGCCGAGCCGGCCCAGCAGGCCTTCCCCCCGTCCGGGGACGGCGGCGCGCCCGAAGGCGCGGGCGGGGCGCGGCGCGGGCGGAGCCGGGCGCTGGCCGCGCTCGGCGTCTTCGGCGAGCTGCTGATCACCCTGGGCCTGGTGCTCGCCCTGTTCGTGGCCTACTCGCTGTGGTGGACCAACGTGCAGGCGGACCGCTCCGCGGCGGACGCCTCCGACAAGCTGCGCAGCTCCTGGGCCGCGGGCCCGACCGCCGGCCCCTCGGCCGCGCCCGGCGCCACCCCCGCGCCCGGCGCCACCCCTGCGCCCGGCGGGGCCCCGGCGGCGCCGCCGCCCGCGATCGGGGACGACGTCGGCTTCCTGCACGTCCCGGCGATGGGCAAGGACTTCCAGGTGCTGATCCGGATGGGCACCTCCACCGAGGTCCTGGACGAGGGCGTGGCGGGCGTCTACGAGCAGCCCTACAAGGCCGCGATGCCCTGGGACCAGGAGGGCAACTTCGCGCTGGCCGCCCACCGGGACGGCCACGGCGCCAAGTTCCACGACCTGGACGCCGTCCACAAGGGCGCCGCGATCGTGGTCGAGACCAAGGACAAGTGGTACGTCTACAAGGTCGACAGCACCCTGCCGGAGACCTCCAAGTACGACACCGGCATCATCGCGCCCGTCCCGGTCGGCTCCGGCTACAGCGCCCCCGGCCGCTACATCACCCTGACCACCTGCACGCCGGTGTACACCTCGCGGTACCGGATGGCGGTCTGGGGGAGCCTGGTGCGGGTGGACGACATGGACGCCAAGCGCACCCCGCCGCCCGAGCTGCGGCACTCCTGAGGCCTCCTCAGGCTTCACTCCCGGCAACGCCCGAGGGCCCGTCGCGGTGATTCGCTACGGGCCCTCGGGCGTTGCTGCTCGGGACGGTCAAGCCTCAGAACCAGGGGAACCAGGGCTTAGTTGTTGCCCCCTTTGGGGTTGGGGGGTGGGGCGAAGGGGTCGCCCCCTTTGGTCGGGTCCGCCGCCTTCGTGAACAGCTGGACCTGGGTGTTCGGGTCCAGCTGGGTGCCGGCTCCGGGGTTGCTCATCTGGACGATCGCGTTCGCGTCCTGCGGGCCGACCACGGTGTAGCCCAGGCCGACCTTCTGCAGCTGGGCGATGGCGTCCGACAGCTTGGCGTTCTGCAGCGGCGGGACGGTGGCCTTGTCCGGCGCCTTGTAGACGGTCAGCGAGATCTTCGTACCGGTCGGGGCCTTGGTGTTCGGCGCCACCGACTGGGAGGCCACGGTGTTGACCTTGGTGGGGTCGGTGGTCGGGGTGGTCTTCGAGGCGTCGACCTGGAAACCGAGGTTCTGCAGCTGGGACTGCGCGTCCTCCTTCTGCGCGCCGACCACGTTCGGGACGTTCACCTTGGTCTTGCCCTGCGAGACCGTCAGCTTGATCGGCGCGCTCGGGTCGGCGCTGGCGTTCGCCGCCGGGTCCTGGGCGGTGACGTTCTCCTGCGGAGCGGTGTCGTCGTCCTTGTACTCGGCGGTGACGTTGGTGAAGCCGGCGTCGGCGAGCGCCTTGGTGGCCTGGTCCTTGGTCTTGCCGACCACGCTCGGCACCTGGGCCTTGGCCGGGCCGGAGGAGATCTGCACCGTGATGGTGGCGTTCTCGGCGACCTGGCCGCCCGCCACCGGGTTCTGGGTGCAGACCTGGTCCTTCTTGATGTTGGTGTCCGGGCAGGCGATCCTGTCGCCCTCGGTCACCTGGAGCTTGGCACCGGCGGCGGTCTTCGCGTCGGCCAGGCTCTTGCCGACCAGGTTCGGCACGGACACCTTCGCGGTGTCCTTGGTGCCCTTGTCGCTGAACATCGCCTGGGCCACGAAGAAGGTGCCGACCAGGACCAGCACGGCGGCCACCGCCAGCACGATCCAGGAGGTGTTGCTCTTCTTCGGCCGGTCCTCGCCGCGCCGACCGCGGCCGCCCTCGCCGTAGCCGTCGTCGTAGCCGTCGTGGCCGCTGCCCGGGGCGCCGGCGTAGGTCTGGCCGTAGCCGTCGTCCTGGTAGCCGCTTTGGCCGTAGCCGGGCTGCGCGGAGGCCTGCGGCAGCACGGTGGTCGGGCCGCCGCCGGGCTGCTGCGGCAGCACGTTGGTCTGGCCGTACGGGTCGTGCTGCTGCGGGTGGCCGTTCTGGTCGTAGCCGTACCCGGCGGCGCCCATGCCGTAGGCGGCGGCCTGCTGGGCGGCGGCGACCGGGAGGCCGTCGAGGAAGCGCTCGATGTCGTCGCGCATCTCGTCGGCGCTCTGGTAGCGGTAGTCGCGGTCCTTGGCGAGCGCCTTCAGCACGATCGCGTCGATCTCGGGGCGCACCTCGGGGTCGAAGACGGACGGCGGCTGCGCCTCCTCCCGGACGTGCTGGTAGGCCACCGCGACCGGGGAGTCGCCGACGAACGGCGGGCGCACGGTCAGCAGCTCGTAGAGCAGGCAGCCGGTGGAGTACAGGTCGGAGCGGGCGTCGACCTGCTCGCCCTTGGCCTGCTCGGGGGAGAGGTACTGGGCGGTGCCGATGACGGCCGAGGTCTGGGTCATGGTCATCCCGGCGTCACCCATCGCACGGGCGATGCCGAAGTCCATCACCTTGACGTTGCCCTGCCGGGTCAGCATCACGTTGGCCGGCTTGATGTCGCGGTGCACGATGCCGGCCCGGTGCGAGTACTCCAGGGCCTGGAGGATGCCGATGGTCATCTCCAGCGCCCGCTCGGGCAGCAGCCGGCGGCCGGAGTGCAGCAGCTCGCGCAGCGTCGACCCCTCGACGTACTCCATCACGATGTACGGGATGGAGATGCCGTCGATGTAGTCCTCGCCGGTGTCGTACACGGCGACGATCGCGGGGTGGTTCAGGGACGCCGCCGACTGTGCCTCGCGGCGGAAGCGGGCCTGGAACGACGGATCCCGGGCCATGTCGGCCCGGAGCGTCTTCACTGCGACGGAACGGCCGAGCCGGGTGTCATGGGCGAGGTACACCTCGGCCATGCCGCCGCGCCCGAGGACGCCGCCGAGCTCGTACCTGCCGCCTAGGCGACGAGGCTCTTCCATAGTTCCGACCCTCTCCCTCACCCGCCGGTGAGGTTGTGACGTAGGTGTCCCCGCACGCTCTGGGTGGCGCCGCGCGCGCCGTGACCGGTTCTCCGGCCGGGCCGTGCGTCGCCTCGCGGGCGGCAACGGGCACACCCGCTGCTGGCGGATACGCTACCGGTCGCACCCCGCCGGACCGGAGTCAGCTGTCGGCCGATATCAGACCGGTATCCGGAACGAGGTGCCGACCGTGACATTCGCCTCACCGTCGGCCGCGCTCCCCTACTTGCCGAGCGCGGCCTGGATCACCGCCTTGGCGATCGGGGCCGCGAGGCGGCCGCCGCTGATGCCGTCGCGGTTGTTGGAGCCGTCCTCGACCACGACCGCGACGGCGACCGACTGGCCGTCCGGGGTCTTGGCCCAGGAGGTGAACCAGGCGAACGGCAGCCCGGCGTTGTCCTCGCCGTGCTGCGCGGTGCCGGTCTTGCCGCCGACCTGCACGCCGGGGATCTTGGCGTTGGTGCCGGTACCGTTCTCGACCACCGAGACCATCAGGTCCTGCATCTTCTGCGCGGTGGCCGGGCTCATCGCCTGGGAGAACTGCTTCTCGGTGTGCTTGGAGATGGTGGTCAGCGAGGCCGAGCGCTCCTGGTCGACCAGGTACGGCTGCATCAGGCTGCCGTTGTTGGCGATCGCGGCGGAGACCATGGCCATCTGCAGCGGGGTGGCCCGGGTGTCGTGCTGGCCTATCGAGTCCTGGGCGGTGCCGTCCAGGCTGGGGCTGTCCGGGAAGATGCTCTTCTCGGAGCGGACCGGGGTGTCCACCGTGCTGTTGAAGCCGAACTTCTCGGCCTGGGCCCGCATCTTGTCCTTGCCGAGGTCCGCGCCCATCTTGGCGTAGACCGTGTTGCAGGACTGGTCCATCCCGGACTTGAGCGTGGCGTTCTCGCAGTGCTCGTTGGGGCTCTCGTTCTTCAGCACGGTCTGGGTGCCGGGCAGGACGTACGGGTCCGGGGTCTGCGTGGTGTCGTTGATGTTCTGGTACAGGCCGTTCTCGAACGCCGCGGTCGCGGTGACCAGCTTGAAGGTCGAGCCGGGCGGATAGGTCTCCCGCAGCGCCCGGTTCAGCATCGGCTTGTTCGGGTCCGCGTTGAGGTCCTGCCAGGACTTGGTGTCGCCGCTGTCGCCGCCGGCGAAGGTGCTCGGGTCGTACGAGGGGGTGGAGACCAGGGCCAGGATCGCGCCGGTCTTCGGGTCGAGCGCGACCACCGCGCCCTTCTTGTCGCCGAGGCCGTCGAAGGCGGCCTTCTGGACCTTGGCGTTGATGGTCGTGACGACGTCGCCGCCGCGCTTCTGCTCGCCGGTCATCATGTCCAGCGTGTTGCGGAAGAACAGCCGGTCGTCGGTGCCGGAGAGGATGCCGTCCTCCAGGTTCTCCAGCTGGCTGGAGCCGTAGGCCTGCGAGGAGTAGCCGGTCACCGGCGCGTACATCGGGCCGTCGACCCAGGAGCGCTTGTACTTGTAGCGCAGGCCGTTCACGAAGTCGGACTTCGTCACCGGCTGGCCGCTGACGATGATGTTGCCGCGCGGGTGGGCGTAGCGGTCGTACAGCTGGCGCTTGTTGTTCTTGTTGGACGCCAGGGACTCGGCCTGGACGCCCTGCACCCAGTTGGTGCGCGCCATCAGGGCCAGGATCAGCACGAGGCAGAAGATCGAGACCCGGCGGATCGGTTTGTTCATCGGACGGGTCCTCCCTGGCCCTCGGTGGCCGGGGCCGGTTCGACCCCGGGTCGGCGGGCGCTGTCGCTGATCCTCAGCAGGATCGCGACCAGCGCCCAGTTGGCGACCACGGACGAACCGCCCTGGGCGAGGAACGGCATGGTCATACCGGTCAGCGGGATCAGCCCGGTGACCCCGCCGGCCACGACGAAGACCTGCAGCGCCATCGCCGAGGCGAGACCGACGGCGAACAGCTTGCCGAACGGGTCGCGGGCGGCGAGGGCGGTGCGCAGGCCGCGCTGCACCAGCAGGGCGTACAGCAGGAAGATCGCCATCAGGCCGGTGAGCCCGAGCTCCTCGCCGAAGGAGCCCAGGATGAAGTCGCTCTTCGCGGCGAAGTTGATCAGCCAGGAGCGGCCCTGGCCCAGGCCCGAGCCGGTCACCCCGCCGGAGCCGAGCGCCATCAGCGACTGGCCGATCTGCTCGGTCGAGCCCTTGGGCGGGTTCGCGGAGAACGCGGCCATCGGGTCGAGCCAGGCGTCGATGCGGACCTTCACGTGGCTGGTGGTCATGGCGACCGCGACCGCGCCGCCGATCGACATCAGCAGGCCGAACAGGATCCAGCTGGTCCGCTCGGTGGCGACGTAGAGCATCACCACGAACAGGCCGAAGAACAGGAAGGACGTGCCGAGGTCGTTCTCGAAGACCAGGATCAGCAGGCTGAGCAGCCAGATCACGATGATCGGGCCGAGGTCGCGGCCGCGCGGCAGGTACAGGCCCATGAAGCGGCGGCTGGCCAGTGCCAGGGCGTCCCGCTTGACCATCAGGTAGCCGGCGAAGAACACGGTCAGGATGATCTTGGCGAACTCGCCGGGCTGGATGGAGAAGCTGCCCATCCGGATCCAGATCTTGGCGCCGAAGTCCTCCGCCCGGGCCGGGAAGAAGGCCGGCGCGGCGAGCAGGACGAGCGCCACCACCATCGAGATGTAGGTGTAGCGCTGGAGCACCCGGTGGTCCTTCAGCAGGACCATCACGCCGATGAACAGCGCGACCCCGAGCGCGGACCAGACCAGCTGGTTCCTCGCCGCCGGGAAGTTGCCGCTGAGCAGTCTGCCCGCCTTGTCCAGCCGCCAGATCATCACCACGCCCAGCCCGTTCAGCAGGGTGGCGATCGGCAGTATCAGCGGGTCGGCGTACGGCGCGAAGCGGCGCACCAGCAGGTGCGCGACCAGCGCCAGCGAGCCCATCCCGAGGCCGTAGCCGAGCATCCCGGCCGGCAGCCGGGAGTCCATCGCCAGCCCCACGTTGGCGTACGCCAGGATCGGCAGCAGGATCGCGAAGACCAGCAGCGCGAGCTCGGTGTTGCGCCGGTTCGGCGCGCCCTGGAGGGAGATGGTGGTGTTGCCCCGGCGCCGGGGCACGGCACGCTGGGCCACCGCCCGGCGCCGACGGCCGGCGCGGCCGGTGTCGCCGCTCAGGTTGTAGCCGCTCACGTGGTGACCGCTCCCTGACGGCCGGCAAGCCCGCTCCGGGCGGACCTATGTCGGATCACGGACGTCACTGCTTCGGGCAGGATTCGGCCCGGCTGCGGTCCTCGTCGCTCAGCTGGGGCTGCTGGGCCTGCTCGCTCGGGGCGGTGGCCACCGGCGGGGTGGCGTTCTGCGTCGGGGCGGAGGTGCTCGGCGCGGTCGGGGTCGGCGTGGCGCTCGGAGCGACCGCGGCCGGGCCGCGCGGGGTCTTCTCCTTCTCGCCCGGGACGGGGGTGGCGGTCACGAACGAGGCCTTGCTGGCCTGGGTCGGTGCGGTGCCCTGCTGGGCGGCTCCCGGCTGGGTGCCCTGCGGGGCCGCTCCGGTGGTGGTGCCGGCGACCTTCTGGCACAGCTGGGCCCAGTTCTTGAGGTCCTGCACCGTCTTCTCGGCGTCCGTGCGGCTGTTGACCGAGATGGTCTTGTTCACGTGGGTGCGCTGGTCCTGCGGCAGCCATTTCAGCGGGATGTCGTTGTACGAGGTGTCCACCGAGGACAGGCTCAGGCCGGCCAGGTTCTGGTTGATGCCCTGGTAGATCGCGACGTGGTCGCCGTCCTCGCCGATGTAGTACTGGTCCTGGGTCCACTGGTAGCCGAAGTACCCGGCGCCGCCGAGCAGGCCGAGCGTGACCAGGACGGCCAGCGAGACGGTCAGGCCCCGGCGCTTGCGCTTGGGGGGCTGTTCCTCGTCGAAGTCCTCGGTGCCGTACACCGAGGGCTCGGCGGAGGGGTAGCCGTAGCCGGCCTCGTCCTCGTAGCCCTCGGCGGGGCCGAAGCCGCCCTGCGCGGCGCCGTAGCCGTCCCCGTAGCCCTCGGCCGGGCCGAAGGCGCCCTGCGGGCCGCGGCCCAGGCCGGCGGCGCGGCCGGCCGGGGTGTCCGCGATCGAGCGGTCGGCGGCGGCCGAGGACGGCGGGGTGTCGGCGACCGCGCCGACCACCACCGGGACGTCGTTGAACTGGCCGCTCATGGTGTCCGTGGCGCCGACGTCGATGACGTCCGCCACGATGCAGGTGATGTTGTCCGGACCGCCGCCGCGCAGCGCGAGCTGGATCAGCTCCTGCACGGTCTGCTCGGGCGAGTAGAAGCTGCCGAGGGTGTCCTGGAGGGTCTGGTGGCTGACCGGGCCGGAGAGGCCGTCTGAGCAGATCAGGTAGCGGTCGCCGGCCCGGACCTCGCGGATCGACAGGTCGGGCTCGACCTGGCCGCGGCCGTCCAGGGCCCGCATCAGCAGCGAGCGCTGCGGGTGGGTCTCGGCCTCCTCGGGCGTGATCCGGCCCTCGTCGACCAGGCGCTGCACCCAGGTGTGGTCCTGGGTGATCTGCACCAGCGAGCCGTCGCGCAGCAGGTAGGCGCGGGAGTCGCCGACGTGCACCAGGCCCATCCGCTGGCCGGTCCACAGCATGGCGGTCAGGGTGCAGCCCATGCCCTCCAGCTGCGGGTCCTCCTCGACCATCTGCCGGAGCCGGTCGTTGGCGCCCTGGACGGCGTCGCCCAGCAGGGTCAGCAGGTCGGCGCCCGGCACGTCCTCGTCCAGGCGGACGATCGAGCCGAGCACCTCGGAGGACGCGACCTCGCCGGCCGCGGCGCCGCCCATGCCGTCGGCCACGGCCAGCAGCCGCGGCCCGGCGTAGCCGGAGTCCTCGTTCCCCTCCCGGATCAGTCCCTTGTGGGAGCCGGCGGCGAAGCGCAGCACCAGGGTCATGCGACCTGTGCCCCCCTCTGGGTCTTGGACGGGATGCTTGCCCTCATGCGCTACTACTTCCGCAGTTCGATGACGGTCCTGCCGATACGGATCGGCATGCCCGGCTGGAGCGGGGTGGGCGCGGTCAGGCGCTGCCGGTCCAGATAGGTGCCGTTGGTGGAGCCTAGATCCTCGACCGTCCACTGCCCAGTCTGATCCGGATAGATCCTGGCATGCCGGGAGGACGCGTAGTCGTCGTCCAGCACGATGGTGGAGTCGTGCGCGCGGCCCAGCGTGATGGTCTGGCCCTGCAGCGCCACCGTGGTTCCGGCCAGCGAGCCCTGCACCACGACGAGCTGGGTCGGGGCGCCGCGACGGCGGCCGCCGCCCTGGGTCTGGCCCGCGGCGGACCCGGTGGACCCGCCGGCGGCGGGCGTCGGACGTCCGGCGGCCGCGGTGGTCGCGGCACCGCCCGACGTGGCGTTGGCGCCGCGGCGGGAGGTGCGGGGGTTCACCTTGGTGCCGAACAGGTCGCTGCGGATCACCTGGATCGCGACGATGACGAACAGCCACAGCACGGCGAGGAAACCCAGCCGCATGACCGTGAGGGTCAGTTCTGACATGGCCGTCCCGCCAGTCGGTGAGCGAGGCGCGCGAACAACTCGGACACTACCCTTCGACCTGCCGGTAGACGATGGTGGTGGAGCCCACGACGATTCGGGAGCCGTCGCGGAGCGTAGCGCGCTGGGTGTGCTGCCCGTCCACCACGATGCCGTTGGTGGACCCCAGGTCGAGCACCACCGAGGGGGTACCGGGGCGGATCTCGGCGTGCTTGCGGGAGACCCCGGGGTCGTCGATCCGTACGTCCGCGTCGGTCGAGCGGCCGAGTACGCAGGCCGCGCCGGAGATCTGGTGGCGGGCGCCGTTCACCTCGATCCAGCGGCGCACCGAGGCGCCGTGGCCGGAGCCGGGGAAGGCGCGGACGTTGCCGCCGGCGGGCGGGGCCGAGGGCATCGCGGGGGGTGCGGCCGGCGGCGGGGGCGCGCCGTACTGCCCGGCGCCGCCCTGCTGCCACGGCGCGCCGGGGGCGGGGGCGGCCGGCTGGCGGTCGTAGCCGGGCTGCTGCTGCGGCGGGGAGTACTGCTGGGGCTCCTCGGCCGCCAGGGTGCGGCTGCGCACCCGGTACAGGCCGGTGTCCAGGTCGTCGGCCTTCTCCAGGTTCACCTGGAGCGGGCCCATGAAGGTGTACCGCTGGGCCTCGGCGTACTCGCGGACCATCCCGGCCAGTTCGGTGCCGAGCTGGCCGGAGTAGGGGCTGAGCCGCTCGAAGTCGTGCGGGCTGAGCTCGACGATGAAGTCGTTCGGCACGACGGTGCGATCGCGGTTCCAGATGCTCGCGTTGTTGTCGCACTCGCGCTGCAGAGCGCCGGCGATCTCCACGGGCTGGACCTCGGACTTGAACACCTTGGCGAAGGTGCCGTTGACGAGACCCTCCAGTCGCTGCTCGAACTTCTTCAGCATCCCCATGGGGCACCCCCTTCCAGGGTTCGTTCGCCTGCCTGCCGACCAGATCTCTCCGAGGAGCGGTTCTCCGGGGAGCGGTTCTCCGAGGAGTCGGTCGTGCCTACTTGCGGTACTTCCGTACTGATCGTATCCACGCCGGGCCCTTCCGTACGGTTCCCGGACCGCGTGGTGCCCGGGGGTGGGCTCGGACACACAGGGTGACGCATGCCGGGTACGGCACGCCAGGTGTGCCGGTCGGAGCCGCCTCCCCCTTCGCTCACCCGTTCGTCGTTCATCCGTTCGGGCATGGTCGGTCTCCCCCGGATACGGATTCGGAGCTGCCCCCCAGGTCGTGCTACTGTTTTCCACGTCGGAAGGGCCGCCCGGAAGGGAAGCCGGACCGAGGAAGCGCGAAGACCACATGGTACCGAGCGGTTCTGAGGGAAGGTCGGCAAAGAAGACAACACCCATGCGCGGGTGGCGGAATAGGCAGACGCGCTGGATTCAGGTTCCAGTGCCCGAAAGGGCGTGGGGGTTCAACTCCCCCCTCGCGCACAGCGAAGCCCCGCAGATCTTCGGATCTGCGGGGCTTTCTCGTTCTCCGGGTTCGTTTCCCCCGGGTCCCCGCTCACGGACCCCGACCGGGCGCGGTCCGTGAGCGGGGCGGTCGGCTCAGGAGCGGGTGGCGGGGAGCTCGGCGCGGACCTCGAAGCCGCCGTCCTGGGTGGGGCCGGCCGTGAGGGTGCCGCCCAGCAGCTGGGCGCGCTCGCGCAGGCCGACCAGCCCGTGGCCGCCGCCCGGCAGGGTCTCGGCCGGGTGGACCGGCGGCGCCTCGTTGCGGACCTCCACCCGCAGCCGGCGGCCCTTCGCCCGGACCTTCACGTGCACCACCGCCTCCGGGGCGTACTTGGTGATGTTGGTGAGCGCCTCCTGGACGGTCCGGTAGGCGGCCCGCTCGACCGCCTCCGGCCACGGGCGGTCGCCGGGGTTGAGCTCGGCGTCGGCGGTCAGGCCGCTCTCCTCGATCAGCCGGGGCAGGTCGGCCAGCCGGGGCTGAGGGGCGAGCGGGGCGGCCGGGAACGGGGCGCCGGTGCCGCGCAGCACCCCGACCATCTGGCGCAGCTCGTCCAGGGTCCGTACGGACAGTTCGCGGATGGTGCGGGCGACGGTCGCGGCGGCCGGGTCGGCGGTGCTCACCTGGAGCGCGCCGGCCTGGATGCTGATCAGGCTGACCTGGTGCGAGACCACGTCGTGCATCTCCCGGGCCAGTCGGCCGCGCTCGCTCATCAGCACCCGCTCGGCGAGCAGCCGACTCTCCCGCTCCTGGCCGCGGGTCAGCTCCTCCAGGCGGGCGGCCAGCTCCCGCCGGGTTCGGGAAAGCAGACCGGTGGCGGCCGGGCCAGCGGCCAGCATCACGGCCTGGATGGCGTCCAGGGCGGTGTTCCGGCTGAGGTCGATGACCGGGGTCGGCAGCGGCCAGTGGAAGAAGGAGACCAGGGTGAACAGGGTCGCGCAGGGGAACAGCACCTTGGTGCTGGGACGTCCGGTGGCCACCGTGTAGACGGCGGTGATCGGGGCCAGCCAGATCGCCTCCACCCAGGTACCGGGCATGGTGAGCAGGAACACCGCCACCGGGAAGCGGCGGCGCCAGAACAGCGAGACGGCGGCCAGCGTGGAGAGCGCCAGCTGCCACCAGGTGGCGTCCCGGGCCACCAGTGCGGCGTCCAGCAGGGAGTACAGGACGGGCAGCAGCAGCATCAGCCAGGGCGCGGTGCACCAGGCCGGCAGCCGGCGGGACGGCGGCTGGTCGACGGCCGTCATGCCCCGTCGCCGGGCTTGGGCCGCACCAGGCCGGCCCGGTGGGCGAGCACGGCGGCCTGCACCCGGTTGGCGGCGCCGAGCTTGCCGAGGATCGCGCTGATGTGGTCCTTGACCGTCCCGGTGCCGAGGAAGAGCCGGTCGGCGATCTCGGCGTTGGACAGGCCCTCGCCGAGCAGGGCGAGCACGTCGAGCTCCCGGCCGGTGAGGGTGCGGGCCAGCGCGGTGGCGTCGGCGTCCGGGCCGCCGCCGTCGACGTAGCCGCCGATCACGGTGCGGGTGACCGTCGGGGAGAGGATGTTGCCGCCGGCCGCGAGCACCCGGACGGCGTGCACCAGCTGCTCGGGGGCGGTGTCCTTGAGCAGGAAGCCGGCCGCGCCGGCCCGCAGCGCGGTGCCGATGTACTCGTCGGTGTCGAAGGTGGTGAGCATTGCCACGGCGGGCGGGTCGGGCAGGGCGCGCAGGCGGCGCAGCACGGAGATGCCGTCGAGGTCCGGCATCCGGATGTCGAGCAGCACCACGTGCGGGCGCAGGCGCTGGACGTGTTCCTCGGCCTGCCCTCCGGAGCAGTCGCCGACCACCTCCAGGTCTGGGGCGGAGCCGACGATCAGGCCCAGGCCGGAGCGGACCAGGATCTCGTCGTCGACGATCAGCACGCGGGTCGTGGTGATGGTGCCTCCTCGGTTCGGGCGGCCGGGTTCGGGCGGTCCGCGGGGGTCGCTTTTGAGGGTAGGGGTAGCGACCGCGGGGCGCCGAACGCATGGGGGGTGCCGACCCCCGCCGTTCGGCGGGGGTGGGAATCCGCTACCCGGTTCACGTAATTCTCAGGAATGGTGGGGAACCATGGAGTTGGCTGCCTTTTCCGGCCCGCCGCCCCTGCGGGCAGCCGGTGGGCGGGGGTGGCCGGTCAGTCCGCCGGGCCCGTGCGGGCGCCCGGCGCCGGGCCGTGTGCGGATGCGCCCCACCATCTGATCGTTTGGAATTGAGCTGTGTCGTCCACTGTGAAGCCGGAGCCGTCCGCCACGTCGACCGGGCCCCGGCCCGCCGGGCTGCTCGACCGCTGGCGTCCGAGGGCCGCCGTGGCCTCCGTCTGGTACCTGCGGCTGCTGGCACTGCTGAACCTGGCCACGGTGCTGCTGGTGCCGTGGGGGAACCAGGTCTCCGAGCACAACGAGGGTGAGTACTTCACCCCGTACCTGATGACCTCGGGCCTGGCCGCCGCGGTGCTGTCGGTCTTCCTCGCCGTCGCGATGCGGCGCCGCAAGCGGGCCGCGTGGATCTTCAACGCGGCGCTCGGCAGCGTGTTCGCGCTGCTGTACCTGGCGTTCATGGTGGTGCCCGGCGGGCGGTTCAACCGGCACCCGCTCAACTACTTCTCGACCATCCTGACCTGCCTGTTCGTGTTGGCGCTGCTGATCGGGCGCAAGGAGTTCACGTCCAAGGGCGACCCCTCCAACCCGAAGACCGCGGCGGCCACCTTCGTCGGCGGGCTGGTGTTCGGCGGCTCGGTCGGCGCGCTGCTGGTCTGGCTGACCAACGAGCTGAACGGCGCCGGCTGGTGGGACCTCTTCCGCTACTCGGTCGGCCGGATGATCACCATCACCCCGTCCGAGCACCTGCGCTCGGTGATCGCCGCGCCGACCTGGGTGAACGCCGCGATCAACGCGATGGGCGCGGTGCTGTTCCTGCTGGTGCTGTACGTGGCCTTCCGTAGCCCGCGCGGCAAGGAGCTGCTCAACCCCGAGGACGAGGCGAAGCTGCGCGGCCTGCTGGAGAGGCAGGGCGAGCGGGACTCGCTGGGCTACTTCGCGCTGCGCCGGGACAAGGCGGTGATCTTCTCCCCCAGCGGCAAGGCCGCGGTGACCTACCGGGTGGTCGGCGGGGTCTCGCTCGCCTCGGGCGACCCGATCGGCGATCCGGAGGCCTGGCCGGGCGCGATCGACGCCTGGCTGGCCGAGGCCCGCGAGCACGCCTGGGCGCCGGCCGTGATGGGTGCCTCCGAGGAGGCCGGTGTGATCTACGCCCGGCACGGGCTGGACGCGTTGGAGCTTGGCGACGAGGCGATCGTCGAGCTGGACGAGTTCTCGCTGGACGGCCGCGCGATGCGGGTGGTCCGGCAGGCCTACAACCGGGTCAAGCGGGCCGGGTACACGGTGCGGATCCGCCGCCACGAGGACATCTCCGAGGCGGAGATGGCACAGCTGGTGGCCAAGGCCGACGAGTGGCGCGACGGTGCGACCGAGCGCGGCTTCTCGATGGCGCTGGGCCGGCTCGGGGACCCGGGCGACGGCCGCTGCGTGATGCTGGAGTGCCACGACGGGGACGGCGAGCTCGCGGCGCTGCTGAGCTTCGTCCCGTGGGGCCCGGACGGGCTCTCGCTGGACCTGATGCGCCGGGCCCGGGACACCGAGAACGGTCTGATGGAGTTCATGGTGATCGAGCTGCTGCAGCGCGCCGACGAGGTGGGGCTGAAGCGGGTCTCGCTGAACTTCGCGATGTTCCGGTCGGTGTTCGAGCGCGGTTCGCGGCTGGGTGCCGGCCCGGTGCTGCGGCTGTGGCGTGCCGTCCTGGGGTTCTTCTCGCGCTGGTGGCAGATCGAGTCGCTGTACCGCGCGAACGCCAAGTACCGGCCGATCTGGGAGCCGCGCTACCTGCTGTTCGAGAAGAGCAGCGAGATCCCGCGGATCGGCCTGGCGAGCGCGCGGGCCGAGGGGTTCATCGTCGCGCCGAGCCTGCCCGCCCTGTTCCGTCGCCGGCACCCCAGGACTGCCGTGGTGGCCCCCCGGGTGCCGGTGACGGCGCGGGACGGGGAGGGGTAGCCCTCCGTCGGGGGGCGGAGGGGGGCCCGCTCGGTCGGACGGGGGATGGGGTGGAGGGCCCGATCGGTCCGATGGGGGGCCCGGTGGGGGGATTGTTCTCCCCCCTGAGGATGACCTCAATCCCCACCTATGCCGATGTGGATTTGTTAACTGGCTTCTAATGTTGGAGTGGCTGAGAAGTTCGGGGATTCATTCGGGGATTCAGGAGAAACGTTGTGATTCACAGGACCCACGCGGGGGGCGTGCGAAGGGGGCCGGTGGCGCTAGCCAGAACGGCCGCTGTCGCCGAGTGGGGAGCGTTGTACGCGACGGTCAGGGACGCGGTGGTGCGAAAGAAGTTCGCCGCGTTTCCGCTGGCCACGGCGGCGACGTTTCTGATCCTGCTGTTCAGTATCGTCCAGCACCTGCCGGGCGGCGAGCGGTTCGTCAACCACATCGGAGCGGTGCGGGCCGCGCTGCCGCTGGAGGTCACGCTGCTGCGGACCCCGATGTCGTTGTTCGTGCCGGCCCTGGACCTGCCGGTCTGGGGGGCGCTGGCCCAGGTGTTCGTGGTCTTCGCGATCGCCGAGGTCGTGCTCGGCCGGCGGATGACGCTGGTGGTCGCCTACGCCTGCACCCTGACGGGCACGCTGTACGCCCGGGTCGGGGTGGCGATCGGGCCGGGCCACCTGTTCGGCTTCCCGAAGTGGGTGGCCTACGTGCGGGACAGCGGGCCGTCGGCCGCGGTGGTGGCGCTGGCGATCTGCGTAGCGTTCCGCTGCCGGGCCTGGCTCACGGCCGCCCTGGTGGTGACCCTGATGGTCGGCGAGGCGATCGTGCTGCCGAACCTGGCCGGTCTGGAGCACGTGGTCGCGGTGGTCGCCGCGCTGCTGATCGCCGTCGCGGTCGAGGTCTACAGGGACTTCTGGCCGCGGGTGCTGACCGGGGTCGGCGCTGCCACCTCGGTGGCCGCGGTCGCCTCCCGGGAGGTCGCGGTGGAGGCCGGGCGGCGCCGTTCGGCCGGGGCCGCCATCCCCTGACGATCGCTTCATCGGTCGTGCCGGCCGCGTACGCCGACCCACTGGTCCGCAGTGTGTCCGTACGCGGCCGTCACGCGTGCGGGAGGGGGAGCTCGAACCAGACGACCTTCCCCACCGCCTTGCGGGCGGTGCCCCAGCGTTCGGCGAGCTTGGTGACCAGGGTGAGGCCGCGGCCGGTCTCGCCGAGCTGCTCGGCGGGTTCCAGCGAGGGCAGGTTGTGGTTGTCGTCGCTGACCTCGACCAGCAGCTTGTCCACCCGGATCAGCTGCAGCTGGACGGTGTCCCGGGCGACCCGGACGGCGTTCGTGACCAGCTCGCTGACCAGCAGCTCGGTGGTGTCGCTGAGCGCCTCCAGGTGCCAGGCGGCCAGCTGCTCGCGGACCAGTGAGCGGGCCCGGCGGACCTCGCGGTGGTCCACGGTGAGGTCCCAGGTGGCCACCTCGGACGGGGCGACCCCGTCGAAGCGGGCCACCAGCAGGGCGACGTCGTCCTTGCGGTCGTCCGTGTGCAGTCGGCGCAGCACCTCGTCGCAGGCCTGCTCGGGGCTCTGCTGCGGGTCGATCAGGTTGCCGCACAGCGCGGCCAGGCCGGCTCCTATGTCCCCGCCCCGCACCTCGACCAGGCCGTCGGTGCACAGCACCAGCATCGAGCCGTCCGAGACGTCGATGGTCTTGGCGACGAACGGCACCCCGCCGACGCCGATCGGCGCGCCGGCCGGGATCTCCAGCAGCTCGCCGGTGCCGTCCGGGTGCACCAGGACGGGCGGGACGTGCCCGGCGCTGGCCAGCTCGCAGGTGCGGTTGATCGGGTCGTAGACCGCGTACAGGCAGGTCGCCAGGTGGTCGTCGCCCAGCTTGTGGGCCAGGTTGTCCAGGTGGCGCAGCAGCTGGCCGGGCGGCAGGTCCAGGGCGGCGAGGGTCTGCATCGCGGTGCGGAAGCGGCCCATTGCGGCGGCGGAGTGGATGCCGTGGCCCATCACGTCGCCGACCACCAGGGCGACCCGGCTGCCGGGCAGCTGGATCGCGTCGAACCAGTCGCCGCCGACCTCGGCCTTGGGATCGCCCGGCAGGTAGCGGTGGGCGATCTGCACGCCGGGGATCTGCGGCGGGCGGGTCGGGATCATCGAGCGCTGCAGGGTGGTGGCGACCCGCGCCTCGGCGCGGTGCAGCCGGGCGTTGTCCAGCGACAGCGCGGCCCGTACCGCCAGCTCCTTGAGGGTGGCGGCGTCGCTCTCGTCGAAGGGGGCGCGGTCGGGCAGCCGGAGCAGTTTGAGAATGCCCAGCACGGTGCCCCGGGCGGACAGCGGCACCACCAGCATCGAGCGGCCGGAGACCACCGGGGCCAGCCGGGCGCCGCCGAGCGCGATCGCGTAGTCGACCGCGACGTCGTCGCTGACCACCGGGACCAGCACCGGCTGGTTCAGCTGCAGGGCCATCCCGGGCGGGGTCCGGCGGGGCATGCTGACCAGCGAGCCCTCGGGGAGCACGTGGTCCCAGGCGCCGCCGGTCTCGTTGAAGACCAGGGCGACCCGGCGCAGCATGGTGTCGTCGTCCGGCCTGGCGACCGGCAGCTCGGAGTCCGAGATCAGCCCGTCCACCAGGTCCACGCAGGCGAAGTCGGCGACCCGGGGGACCAGCACCTGGCACAGCT
Source organism: Kitasatospora sp. NPDC023118 (assembly GCF_055560875.1). Lineage (NCBI taxonomy): Bacteria > Bacillati > Actinomycetota > Actinomycetes > Kitasatosporales > Streptomycetaceae > Kitasatospora > Kitasatospora sp. NPDC023118. The sequence goes on along the minus strand of NZ_JBVHHW010000003.1, from coordinate 225,792 downwards.
CGCGCGCGGTGAAGCCGAGGTCCAGGGTGGTGCCGACCTTGCCGCCGACCTCGTTCAGCAGGGCCAGCTGCTCGCCGGCTTGTCCGTTGGTGAGGAACGGGCCCAGTCGTCCGCTCGGCGGGCCCTCGGGGCCCTCGGGGCCGGCGGGGGCGGGGACGGTGCCGGACGGGGCCCGGTCGGCGCGGCGGGACGGGAGGTCCTTGGCGGACGACTCGACGGCGGCCTGCTGCTCGATGGTGGCTCCTCCTCCGATGGGTGGGGGGACCTCCCGGCCGGAGGCGGGGGGAGGGACGGACGGGACGCCCGCGGGGCCGCCGCCGACTGCGGCGGGGAGCTGGGCCGGTTCGCGTTGTTCGCGTTGTTCGCGCTGGACGGCCTCGCGCTGGACGGTCAGCGGGCCGGGCGGCCGGCGGCAGGGCGCGGACTGCTCGGGCTGCGGCGGGGGGCCGACCCGGGCGGCGCGCTGCTGGGGCGTCGGGTAGCGGCGGCCGAGGCCGGCGGCGGCGTGCGCGGCGCCGGTCTGCGGCTCGGAGGGCAGCACCGGCAGCACGGTGGCCGCGTCCAGCCGCAGGGCGGGCAGCCCGCCGTGGGCCACCGCCTCCAGCAGCGGCGCCCGCTGGGCGGCGGGCAGCAGCCGGGCCAGCGGCTCGGGCAGCCCGCCGACGGCGGGGGTGAGCGTCGCGGTCAGCCCGTGGAAGCCGCCCCGGGCGGCGGGAGCGGCGGCGAACGGCAGCAGCCGCTCGCCGAGCGCGAGCCGCGGCCCGGTGGTGCGCAGCGGGCGGGCGTCGGCGGCCAGCGCGAGCAGCCCGCCGGACGGGCCGGACAGCGGGTAGGCCCACCAGAGCACGTCGCGCTGGTGCTCCTCGCGGTCGTGCACGGTCAGCCGGCCGGCCCAGGGCCGGCCGTCGGCGGTCAGCTCGGCCAGGGTGTCGAGGGCGTCGCAGCGGCGGCGTACCGCGCAGCGGCCGAGCATCCGGGACTCCAGGGCGGGCAGCAGGCCGGAGGCGGGGCGGTCGGTGGCGGCCTCGGCGCGGTGCCCGAACAACTCCTCGGCGGCCCGGCTCCACTGGGCGATCCGTCCCGTCCGGTCGACCAGGACGAGGGCGAGCCGGACGAGGGCGGCCACCCCGCCCGGGTGGTCGCCCGGCGCGGTTCCGGCGCCCGCCGAACGCGGTGTGGAGTTGGAGTCGGCCACCATGGATTCGGTCTGCTCCCGCCTAGCCGCCACGCCTGGAGGCGGCCGTCTCTCCGGAGGAAGGCACGCTGTGCGGATACCAGCGAAGCACGGACCGGGCCGGACCCGACACCGAAACGGGGAGATTCATCAGGATCGGTTGCGTGTCACGTGCCGCGCGCCCCGCTTCACCCGGACGGGGCTTGCCCGCGCGACGGTAGGGTGGCAGGCCGGGCCGTCCCCGCGGCGGCTCCGCAGGACCCTGCCGGCCGGACGAGACAGAGGCGAGAAGTGAGCGCGCAGAGCCCCGTCCGCTGGACGGACCCGGAGCAGCAGGAGCTGGAGGAGCGGGTGGCCGCGGCCGAACTCGCCTGGCTCAGCATGGACGTGGACGTGCAGACGCTGCGGGTCGAGATCGACAACTTCGCCCTGATCCACCACCAGCTGCTCGGCCCGCTCTACGCCCGGCTGGACGAGCTGGACGCACTCGTCGCCGAGGCCGTCGCGGCCCGCACCGGACGGCCCGAGGACGTCCGACTGGCCGCCGAGGCGCGGCAGCGGGTCGAGGAGCTGCCGGACCTGGACGCGCTGTTCGACTCGGTGCGGGAGAAGTCCGGCGAGGAGCAGGCCGAGGCCGCCCCGCCGCCCGCCGCGCCTCGCCGGGTGAAGCCGGGGAAGCAGGCCCAGCGGGTCTACCGCGAGCTGGTCCGCCGCGCCCACCCCGACCTGAGCACCGACCCGGCCGAGCAGCAGCGCCGGGCGGCCTTCCTGGTCCGGGTCAACGAGGCCTACGCGGACGGGGACGCCGCCGCGCTGGAGGGCCTGGCCGCAGAGTGGTCCACCGCGCCGGAGGCCGCGCCCGCCCTCGACTCCCCCGACCGGCTGGGCTGGCTGCGCCGCCGGCTGGACTGGCTGACCGCCAAGATCGCCGAGACCGCCACCGAGCAGGTCCGGCTGGAGCAGACCCCGATGGGCCAGCTGCTCGCCCTCGCCCCACAGGACCCGGACCGGCTGCTGGAGCAGCTCGCCGAGGAACTGCTCGCCAAGGCCGCCGCGCAGCAGGCCGAGCTGGAACGGCTGTTGGGTACCCACTCGGCGGTGCCGGTGGGCGAGAATGGCACGGACCCGACCTTCCGCCAGCCTCCGGCCGGGCGGTACCCCCACCAGGAGAGCCACACGATGTTCGCGCAGATCCCCACCACCGACGCCGCCTCCGTCCCGGCCGACGCCGCCCTGCTGGACGTGCGCGAGCAGGACGAGTGGGACGCCGGCCACGTGGACGGCGCGCTGCACATCCCGATCGGCGAGGTGATCGCCCGGATCGGCGAGCTGCCCGACACGAAGCTGTACGTGCTCTGCCGGGTCGGCGGCCGCTCCGCGCAGGTCGTCCAGTACCTGGTCCAGCAGGGCCGGGACGCGGTGAACGTGGACGGCGGGATGTACGCCTGGGAGGGCGCTGGCCGTCCGATGGTCAGCAGCACCGGCCAGGCGGCCTTCGTCCTGTAGGTCCCGTTCGGGGGTTGGGCCATGCCGGACAGGCCTTGGGGCAGGATGGGCGCGCGACGCGCCGGTACGGGGCCGGCGGAGCGCCGGTCGGGCGGGGGAGGCCATGACGGAGACCACGGATCGGCCTGCCACCCGGGGGGACCTCCCGGCCGAAGGCCCGGGGAGGGTCTGGTCGAAGCCCGCGCAGCTCGTCCTCGGCCTCGCCGGGGCGGTGCTGGTGGGTGGCACCGGGCTGTTCCTGAGCGCGGTGTTCCTGCACGTGGCGCCCCCCAACTCGCTGTCCCGGCAGTACCGGGACCAGGTCGACGGTGTGGTGTACCCGGAGTTCGAGCAGAACTGGAAGCTGTTCGCTCCCAACCCGCTGCAGCAGAACATCAGCGTGGACGCCCGGGTGCGCACCGTCGCCGACGGCGCAACCACCCATACCCGTGACTGGACCGGGCTGACCGCGCAGGACCTCGCCGCGATCCGGGGCAACCCCGCGCCCAGCCACGCCGACCAGAACCTGCTGCGCCGCGCCTGGGACTTCTACGACGGCTCGCACGACCAGGACGAGAAGCAGACCAACCCGCGCGGCCGGCTCGCCGAGCAGTACCTCAAGCGGATCGCGCTGCAGCGGATCGGGCGGGAGGTGGACGGCGAGCGGGTCCTGGAGATCGAGTTCCGGGTGACCTCGACCACCGTCCCGCCGCCGTCCTGGAGCGGTGAGGCCGCGCCGCCCGCGCCCAAGGTGCGGGAGCTGCCGTGGTGGCCGGTCGGGGACGAGGACTACCGGGGGCTCGGGTGAGCGAGGTGTCGGCGCGGGCTCCGCAGCCGGTGGAGCCCGCGGAGCCGCGGTCGGTGGAGGCCGTGGAGCCGCCACTGTCGGACCGCGTCCCGCGGCAGGGCGGGCAGCCGCCCGTCCCGGTGGTGGTGCCGCGCGGGCCGGGGGCGGTGCTCGGGCGGGCGATGGAGGCCTTCACCGGGCGGGTGCTCGGACGGCACCAGGCCGCGGTGGTGCGGATCGGCTTCGGGCTGGTCTGGCTCGCCTACCTGCTGCGCGAGTGGCCCAACCGGCGGGTGCTGTACGGCGACCGCTCGCCCTGGTCGATGGCGCTCGCCCAGCGGCTGCTGGCCGACACCGGGGCGTTCACCGTGCTGCCCTGGTTCGGCGGGCGGCTCTGGTTCGAGCTGGTCTACCACCTGTCCGTGCTGGCCGCCCTGGCGGTGCTGCTGGGCTGGCGGACCCGGGCGGGCACGGTGCTGTTCCTGGTCACCGTGCTGTCGCTGCAGAACCGCAGCGTCCTGCTCGGCGACGGCGGGGACAACGTCGTCCACCTGATGGCGGTCTACCTGGTCTTCACCCGCTGCGCCGAGGTCTGGTCGCTGGACGCCCGGCGGGCCCGGGCCGGTCGGTCCGGCCGGTCCAGGTGGTCTGGGTGGTCTGGGTGGTCCGAGTGGTCCGGGGTGGGGCTGTGGGCGCTGCTCGGCGCGGTACTGGCGGCCTGTCAGTTCGGTGACTTCTCCGGCGACAGCCTGACCTGGACCAGCCCGACCTTCCCGTACCTGGGCTGGTCGCCGCTGTTCTGGGGGCTCTGGGCGGTGGCCGGGATCTGGTGGGCGCTCGGGCGGCTGCGGCCGGACGGCGAGCCGCGGGCGGTGCTCGACGCGCTGGCGAACATGGTGCACAACTGCGCGCTGCTGGTGATCGCCGCCGAGGTGGTGCTGATCTACGCGACGGCCGGCTGGTACAAGGTGCAGGGCTCGCGCTGGCAGGACGGCACCGCGCTGTACTACCCGCTGCACCTGGACTACTTCAGCCCCTGGCCGGGGCTGTCGGCGCTGGTCGGCTCGGCGCTGCTGCCGGTGTTCCTGATCTCGTACGGCACGGTGATCCTGCAGGTCGCCTTCCCGTTCACGCTGGTCAACCGGCGGGTCAAGAACGTGCTGCTGGTGGTGATGATGGTTGAGCACGTGGGGATCGCGGTGGTGCTCGGGCTGCCGGTGTTCTCGCTCGCGATGGTCGCGGCGGACGCGGTGTTCCTGCCGACCGGCGCCCTGCTCTGGGTGGCGGCGCGGCTCGGGCGGATCGGACCGGGCAGGTCCCTCGGATCCGTCAGGGGCATCGGCTCCACCCGGCGCGAGCGCGGGGGGCCCGCCACCTAGGATGTCGCTATGTCCTGGTTCGCCGCCCTTCGTGACACCGCGCGGACCGGACTCACCCTGGACCGGGCGCTCACCGACCCCAAGCGGGCCGCGCGCGGGGCGGTCGCCGTGGCGCTGGTGCTGTTCCCGACTCTGGCACTCGGCGGGGTCCCGCTCGCCACCTCGGCCGCGATGGGGGCGTTCATCGCCGGCTCGGCCACCTTCCAGCGCAGCTTCCGGCCCCGGGCCAGCCTCGCCGTCGCGGCCGGGTTCGGACTCGGCGTCAGCACCTTCCTCGGCTACCTGGCCGCCGGGGTCACCGGACTGTTCCCGGTGCTGCTCGCGGTGTGGGCCTTCGGCGCCGGGCTCGCCTGGGCGATCGGGCCGACCGCCGGGGTGGTCGCGGCCAACACCCTCTCGGTGATGCTGATCGTCCTCCAGCTGCCGGTCAGCGCGTTCACCGCGCTCGGCCACGGACTGGTCGCCGCGCTCGGCGGGATCGTCCAGGCCGTCGTCATCACCCTGTGGCCGATCGGGAGTTGGACCCGCCAGCGGGGCGCCCTCGCCGACACCTACGCCGAACTCGCCGACTACGCACGCCGGTTGCGGCAGGACCAGACCGCGCAGGTGGACCCGGCGCCGTTCATGACCGCCCGGTACGCCGCCGCCCTGACCCCCTGGCAGGACCGCCACCGGCCGCCCGAACTGCGCGGCCTGCGCGGCCTCGCCGAACGCATCCGGCCCACCCTCGCCGCGCTCGCCGACCCCAAGGTGGGCGCCCCCGGGGAAGGACCGGAGCGCGACCGGGCCCGCGAGGTGCTGGCGGCCTCCGCCGAGGTGATGGACGCCCTCGCCCGGGCGATCCGCACCGGCGACCCGGTCCGGATCCCCCGCTCGGCGCCCACCCTCACCCTCGTCCGGCCCGACGAGGGGGCACGGCTGCGGGGCGCGGCCGGGCGCTCCGCCCGACGGCTCGGCGGACTGCTGCGCAAGGCCGCGGACACACTGGACCGCAGCGACGAGGACACCATCACCACCCCCGTGGTCGGGGCCGGCGGGGCGCTGCACAAGCCGTCCATCGTCCGGATGCTGCCGGTCGCGGCGCGGGCCGTACGGCGGCAGCTGCAGCCGCGCTCGGCGATCTTCCAGCACGCCGTACGGCTGGCCGGGGTCGTCACCGTCGCCTACCTGCTGGCCCGGCTGGCCGGGTTCCACCACGGGTACTGGGCACCGATGACCGCCGCGATGGTGATGCGGCCGGACTTCGCCCAGACGTACAGCCGGGGCGTCGCCCGGCTGGCCGGGACGGTCGTCGGGGTCGCCGCCTCCACGCTGGTGGTGCAGCTCGCCCACCCCGGGGAATGGGTGCTGGCCGCGCTCGCGGTGCTGTGCATCGGCGGGGCGTACCTCGCGTTCCGGACCGGGTACGCGCTGACCACGGTCGGGATCTCCTCGTACGTGGTGTTCCTGCTCGGGCTGCAGGCGGGCGACCCGTTGGCGACGGCCTTCGAACGGGTCGGGCTGACACTGCTCGGCGGGTCGGTCGCGCTGCTGACGTACGCGTTGTTCCCCACCTGGCAGACCGCGCGGCTCGGGGAGCGGCTCGCCGAATGGCTGGCGGCGGCCGGGCGGTACGCGGCGGCGGTGGTCGCCTGCTACGAGCAGCCGGCGGCGCCCCGGGGGCGGGTGGTGCGGTCGGCGCTGCTGGACTCGCGGGAGGCGCGGTCCGAGCTGATCCAGGCCATGCAGCGGGCCGACGCCGAACCGGGGCGGCACGAGTCCGGGTTGACCGGGGTGAGCCGGCGCCAGATCGACCGGGCCCGGGCGGCGGTCGGACACCTCGGGCGGGCGGCGGTGCTGCTGGAGGCGCACCTGCCGGCCGCCGACGCGGATCCCGTGCCGGGGGCGGCGGAGTACGCGGAGGAGCTGCGGCTGGCGACGGCGCTGGCGGCGGGGGCGCTGCTGACGGGGCGACCGGTGGAGTTCGGGGCCGTGCGGGAAGCGCAGGCGCGGTTGGAGGAGCGGCTGGCGCAGGTGCCGGCGGGGGTGCAGCGGGATGTGGTGCGGGCGGGGACGCGGTTGCTGGGGGTGGCTTTGCGGGATCTGGAGCGGGCTCTGCGGGGGAGTTCGGAGGGGCGGTAGGCGTGGGGTCTGTTGTGTGGGGGGTGGGAGCATGAGCAGCATGGATGAGGAGCTGGTGCGGGCGTGGCGGACGGCTGAGCGGGAGCCGGGGGCGGTGCTGTTGGACGGGTTCCACGCGCTGAAGCACGCGCTGCGCTTCGGTGGTGACGTCCGCCGGGTGCTGACGGCCGACCGGGCGGCGCTGCTGGAGCTCGCCGCCGAGCTGGCCGAGGACGTCGTCCCGGCGTTGGACGGGCTCGCGGTGGAGCTGCCGGAGGCCCGGCTGCGGACGCTGGTGCCCCGGCCGCACCCGACCGGGGTGATCGCGCTGGCCGTCCGGCCGTCCGCCGACGCCAACCGGGCGGTGCTGGCGCACCGGCCGCGCAGGGCGCCGGTGGTGCTGCTGGAGAACCCGCGCAACCTGGGCAACGTCGGGGCGGTGATCCGGCTGGCGGCCGGGTTCGGCGCCACCGGGGTGGTGACCACCGGTGATCTGGACCCCTGGCACCCGACGGTGCTGCGCGGCAGCGCGGGCCTGCACTTCGCGACCGCCGTCGAGCGGCTGAGCCTGCCGGAGCTGCCCGCAGGGCCGCTGTACGTGCTGGACCCGGAGGGCGCGGACATCCGGGACCTGCCGTTCCCGGACGACGCGCTGCTCGCCTTCGGCACCGAGCGGCACGGCGTCTCGGCGGAGCTCAAGGCCCGCGCCGACCAGCTGGTCGCGGTGCCGATGCAGCCGGGGGTGTCCAGTTTCAACCTGGCGACCAGCGTCGCGATGGGCCTGTTCCACTGGCGGTCCGGCAAGCGCTGAGGAAGGGGCGTCAGGAGAACGGCCTGCGCCAGGTGTCCGGGCCGGGGCCGAAGTGCTGCGCGCCCGGGAAGACGGGGGGCAGTCGGTGGTGAGGGCGGCAGCGGGTCTGCGCCCGCTGGATGATCCGGGCCCGGGTGACGGACTCGGCGGCGAAGGAGCGGGAGCCGGGTGCCTGGCCGTAGAGGCCGCTGACCTCGCCCTGGGGGCGGGGCGGAGCAGGTGGTGCCGGTACGAACCCGACGGCGGCTCAGCGCGGGTTGGCGGGCGAGTACTCGGGATCGGTCCAGGTCAGCGGCGTGGCGTCGACGAGTTCCAGCACGCCGGTGACGGTCAGTTCGACCATCCGCTCGGCGCCCGGGGCGGACTCCCGGGCCTGCTCGGACCAGTCGGCGCGGGCCTCGCCGGTGACCAGCAGCGCCCCGCCGGTCTCCCAGTCGGGCAGCAGCAGGCCGGCCCGCGGGTCCAGCTCCAGGTTTCCGAGCGTCATGAACATGCTGTTCCCCCGGTACTCCGGCCAGCGCACCCGGTCCGGCCCGACCGCCTCCAGGAAGCCGGGGAAGCCGCCGCGGTGCGAGGCGTCCACGCTGCCGTCCGGGCCGGCGGTGGCGATGAAGAAGGTGTCCGCGGTGGCCACGGCCAGCTGCTGCGCCATGGACAGCACCGGGCCGGCGGCGACCGCGCGGGGCGCGCCCGCGTCCGGGCGGTCCAACGGGGTGCGGCGCTGGATGTACTTCGGGCAGTTGGAGACCACCTCCTCGGCGTGGACCGTCAGCCCGCCCCGGCCGTCCGGCGCCGAGCGGCCGTTGAGCCGCATCCGGCGGCGGCCGGCCGGGTCCAGGGCGATGGTGCCGACCCGGGCCGGGCGGGCCAGCGCCTCGGCCAGCGGGTCGGCCCCGGCCGGGCGGGCGGCGACCGCCATCGTCTGCTCGTCCGCGGCCCGCAGGAAGCCGGCCGGGCCGGCCAGCTGGGTGGCCCAGATCCGGCCGTCGAGGTCGGCGGCGCCGACCACCAGCGTCCGCCGTTCGGCGAGGAAGCGGGCGGCGACCGCCGGGACGGTGCTGCGGATCGACCGACCGGCGTGGTCGGCCCGTTCGGTCAGGCCGGCCCGGGCCTGGGCGGCCCGCTCGCCGGCGTGGTACGGCGTGCTGACGGTCGTCATGGCGTGCTCCCCTCGGCTCGGTGGCGGCGGTCTGCGCTCGGTGTCGGCTTAGAAGAAGCCGCAGGTCGGGGCGTCGGTGGTGGGTGCCTCGGCGTCGGTCCCGTCGACCCCGGTGCGGGTGTAGACCTCCAGCCGGATGCCGTCCGGGTCGGAGAAGAAGATGCCGCCGGAGGCCGAGCCCTCGCCGTGCGGGACGACGCCGTCGTAGGCGAACTCGGCGCCCAGCTCGCGCAGCAGCTGCTCGGTGGCGCGGACCTCGTCGAGGCTCTCCACCTCGAAGGAGAGGTGGTGCAGGCCGGGGGTCGCGGTGGAGAAGGTGCCGGTGCTCTGCTGCCAGAGGGTGACCACCAGGCGGCCGTCGCGGCCGAGCAGGGCGTAGCGGCGCTCGGGGTCGGTGCCCTCGTGGGCGAGCTGGAGGCCGAGGACGGCGCGGTAGAAGTCGATCGAGCGGGTCAGGTCGGTGACGTTCAGGCCCACGTGGCCGGTCTGCAGGGTGCGGAGCAGGGTGGTGCTGGACATGCCTGGTCACTCCCGTGGCTGGGGCGGTCCGGCGAGGCTCCTGCCTAACCGGTACTCATGAGAGTAAGGGTTAGATGATGGAGCGTCAACCAGTTCTCCGGGGTGAAGGGGTTAGGTTTTCCGGGGCGGGAACGCGAGAGCCCCGTAGGACCTGACGGTCCGACGGGGCTGCGGGGCTGCGGGGCTTGGGGGTGGGAAGGCGGCTACGCCCACTCCCAGCGGATGCCGATGTGGCCCGGCTGCTGGTCCGGGGCCAGCACGTGGGCGCTCGCCGAGGCGCCGATCCACAGCTGTTCGCGGCGGTGGTCGACGTCGGCGCCCGGCTCGCGGTCGTAGCGCTCGCAGTGCACCGGGACGGCTGCCGGGTCGAAGTGCACCTGGAGCACGTACTCGCGCACCTGGGTGGCGAAGCGGCGGCTGTACTCCGTGGTCGGGCCGCCCGGCGGGATCTCCACCTCGTACTCGAAGACCGTGCTGTCGCCGAGCCCGAGCGGGCGGTCCAGCATCAGCTCGGCGACGGTCAGCCCGACCTCCGGGCGGCGGCGGACCCGGCCCAGCCGGCCGTGCCGCACCGAGGTGATCTCCGGGCAGCCGGTGGCTTCCTCGTCGGCCTTGTGCACGACCAGGCAGCGGCCGACGCCGCCGACCGTGGCGCGCACCACCTGGCGCATCCGGAGCAGGTTGGCGCGCCGCTCGGCGTCCACGTAGTACGAGTCGTGGATGCTGAGCCGCTCCAGCTCGCCGACCGGCGGGGCGTCCAGCTCGGCGAAGATCGCGGCGATCTCCTGCTCGCCCGGCCAGACGTCCTCCAGCCCGAGGTGGCTGATGCTGGCGGCGGCGGCCCAGCGGCCGCGCGGGCGCGGCGGGCCGAGCAGCGAGGAGAGCGAGCTGTGCGGCAGGCCGAGCAGTTCCTCCAGCAGGTGGACGGCGCGCAGCGAGCTGGCCCGCTCGGGCTGGCTGCGCCCGCGGCGCCAGTAACTCAGGGTCGTCACACTGACTCTGACGCCGCGCCCGGCGAGCGCCGCGCGGATCCGGTCCAGGCTGAGGCCGCTGGCCTCGATGGCCAGGTGCAGGGCGTCCGCGAAGCCGCCGGTCACGCCGGGGCGTCCGGCGGACGGCACGGGGGTCGCGGCCGGGGCCGCAGGTGCGGGGACGGGCGGGTCGGGACGCTCCGTACGCTCCGTACGCGATCCGACCAGCCGCAGCCGTGCGGCGTCCTGAGGCTGCTGTGCGGCCATGCGGTGACCCTCCCCACCAGGTGAGTTCGGTGGCACCGGGCCGGCGCCGAGGCGCGCCGCCAGCGGCTTCACCGAGCTTTGGGGAACCCTATGCACGGTCGAGAGGCTACGTCATCAGTCGCGCGTATGACAGTGGTCACGACAGGTCGACCAGATGGTTATCGATCTTGAAACAGTCCGGAAACACGACCGGAACCCGGGAGGGCGGAAGGCGCGAACCGGGACGGAAACGGACACCGCCGGGGCGGGCCGTGTCGGCGCCGCCCCGGCGGGGGTCTCGGTGGTGCTGCTCGGTGGAGCTACCGGCCGGTGATCACTTGACGTTCAGCGCGGCGTCGTCGATCACGAAGCTGGTCTGGTTGGAGCCGTCCTCGGTGCCGGTGAACTTGAGGGTCACGGTCTGGCCGGCGAAGGAGGTCAGGTCCACCGTCTGCTGGACGTAGCCGGAGGCCGCGTTCACGTTGGACCAGGTCTTCAGCGTGGTGTTGTTGGCCTGCAGGGTCAGCGTGTCGTACGCGGTGCCGCCGGTCTCCGCGGTGTCGATGTGCAGCCAGAAGGTGAGGGTGGCGGAGGCGCAGCCGGTCGGGACCGAGACGGTCTGCGACAGGGTGTCGGTGTGGGTGCTGCCGTAGCCGTCCAGCCAGGCCTTCCAGCTGCCCGAGTGGGCCGGCTGCGAGGAGCTGTTGTCGACGACGCCCGAGGAGGTGGTCCACGGGGCGGCGGTGCCGGACTCGAAGCCGCCGTTGCCGATCAGCTGGGCGGCGGTGCAGCCGCCGGTGGGCGGCGGGGTGGTGCCGCTGCTACCGCCGAGCAGGGCGGTGGTCAGGGCGTCGGCGACCGGGGAGCCCCAGCCGGTGACCTGGTCGTAGCCGGCGCGGGCGGAGAAGTCCTGGTTGGCGCCGGTGGTCACGTCGTGGAACGTGCTGCCGTAGTTGCTGCTGTTGGCGACCGAGTACAGGCGGGGGCTGGCCTCGCCGAGGACCGGCTGCCCGGCGGCCTTGGCCTTCTGGTTGAACTGGGCCGCGTAGCCGGACCACAGCGGGGCGGCCGCGCTGGTGCCGCCGTAGACCTGCCAGGCGCCGCCGGTGTAGATCGCGAAGCCGCTCTGCGGGTCGGCGTTGGAGGCGACGTCCGGGACGGTGCGCATGGTGCCGCTGACGCCGGTGCCGGTCTGCCAGCTCGGCTTGCTGAACACGGTGGAGACGCCGCCGCCGGCGGTGCTCCAGGCGCTCTCCGAGGAGTAGGTGTTGCTGCTGGTGACCTTGAGGTTGGTGCCGCCGACACCGGTCTGGTGCGGGCTGGACGCCGGGAAGTCGACGGCCTTGACGGTCGAGCCGCTGGTGGAGCGGGTGCAGTCGCGCGAGCCGTCGTCGCCGGAGGCGGAGAAGATCGAGATGCCCTGGGCGGCGGCCTGCTTGAAGGCGTTGTCGACCGCGGTCATCGAGGAGGCGGTGGTGTCCGGCTCGCAGGAGCCCCAGGAGATCGAGATGACCGAGGCCTTGTTGTCGGCCACGATCTTGTTGGCCATGTCGATCTCGCCCTGGTCGTTGTTGGGGGCCTCGTAGATCAGCTGGGTGGCCTTGGGGGCGGCGCCGCGGACGATCTCGCTGTCCAGCTCGACCTCGCCCTCGCCCTCGCCGGGCGCGGAGTCGTAGTTGGCGCCGTCCACCGAGACGGTGGAGACGGCCGGGCCGGTCAGGCCGTACTGCGCGTCGTAGGTGGTCAGGTCCGAGGACTTGTAGCCGTCGAACTCCCAGAGGGCGACCGTCGTGCCGGTGCCGTCGGCGCCGGTCTTGTTCAGGTTGTAGGCGCCGGTGTACTGGGCCGGGCTCGTGCCGCTCGGGGTGGCGGAGGCGGTGTTCGGGGTGACCGCGTTCGGCTTGGCCAGGTGGGTCTTGCGCACCGCGTGGTTGTCCAGGCCGCTCACGCCCTGGACCACGGTGGCCAGGTCGGAGGGGATCGAGGCGGCGTCGTCGTTGGCGAAGAACGCGCGCTGCGACTGCGGGTCGACGTAGGAGCTCTCGTGGGTGCCGAAGGCCTGCGAGATCTGCGCGGTGGTGCCGTGGGCGTTGACCACCTGGCGGTTGGCGCTGACGTCGCCGACGGTCAGGCCCTGCGCGGTCAGGTAGGCCTTGACCTTCTCGACGTCCTGCTGGGCCGGGCCGAACTGGGCGGAGAACTGCTCGGGCGTCAGGTACTTGCCGAACTGCGGCGAGCCGGGCGTGGTGACCGCGGTGAGGAAGCGGTCCAGGGCGTCGGCGTTGCGCAGCTTCAGGTTGACGGCCACCGAGATCTGCTGCTCGGCCGGGACGTCGCCCTTCTTCTCCGAGTGGGCCACCGCGGGGTTCACGGTGTTCGGCAGGGCGACGCGCGGGGTGGCGTGGGGGGCGGGGGCGGCCTGCGCGGTGGAGACACCGAGCGAGACGGCGGTCAGCGGCAGGACGGCTATCGCCGCGGCGAGGGCAAGGGTGCGGGGGCGCAACGGATCCTCCTCTGGCCGGCTGTGGGGGCCGGCAAGGGGCCAGTGCGTTCCGGGGTAGAACGCTGGCTAGAACATGACAGGAAAAGTCCGTTGATTGGATCATGATCAAGTAATTCGTTGCTAAAAAACAGTCAACTGTGGATCCCAGGACGGCCGGTGATTCCATACAGTGAATGGCCGGAATTCCGGCACCGGTCCATACCAATTCGCGGTGCGGGGCGCGGACGTAGAATCGGTCGGATCCGAGGGAGAGGGATGACTGACGTGACGGCAGACCCGAGGGACCCCCGACCGCTGACCGGCGAGCCGCTCGCGCTCGACCTGCTCAACACTCGCTGGACCGGGACGCCCGTCAACGATCTGCTCACCGGCGTCGAGGAGTACGGGATCTGGCTCTCCAGCAACGGGCTGAGCGGGCGCTGCGCGGCCGACGAGGCCGGGCTGGCGGCGATCCGCGAGACCCGCGAGGCGATCCGGCTGGCCGCCCAAGACGCCAGTGAACAGGGCGAGTTGAGCCTACGGGCGCGCGAGGGACTGGACGCGGTGCTGGTGCACGGACGGATCCGGCGGACGGCCGGACCGGGCGGGGCCGAGGACCGGGTGGAGGCCGACCGGCCGGAGTGGCTGGCGCCCTGGCTGGCGGCGGACGACTTCCTGACGCTGCTCGGACAGGGCGCGCACCGGGTGAAGCAGTGCGCACACGAGGCGTGCATTCTGCATTTCTTCGACGCCTCGCAGAACGGCCGCCGGCGGTGGTGCCGGATGGCGGTCTGCGGGAACCGGGCGAAGGCGGCGCGGCACTATGTGAAGGCGCGGGGTTAAGGGACGACCGAACGAAGGGTCGGCGGGTGCGGCGAGGTGCCGCACCCGCCGACCGCGTGTCAGACCGCGCCCAGCCAGGTGGTGAGGGCGTCCCTCAGCTCGCCCTGGCCGGGGTCGACGGCGGCCCAGGCGACGTAGCCGTCCGGGCGGATCAGCAGGACGGTGTCGGCCAGCTTGCCGTGCGGGTCGGCGGGGGCGGCGGAGACCATGCGGTCCGCCCAGGGCTCGGCGGCGGCCAGCTCGTCATTGCTGACCAGTACGAACCGCCCGGCGCGCAGCGCCTCGTAGAGCCGCTCGGGACCGGCCGGGGCGCCCTCCTCGGGCTTGCTCAGCGCGGTCAGCCGCAGGTCCGGGACGCGCTTGCCGACCTGCGGGTGGGCGCCCTTGGGGGCCGGGTAGGAGGTCTCGATGCCGGAGACCAGCCGGGCGCCGCGCTCGCTCAGCAGGTCGAGGTGGCTGCCGAGCGCGGTGAGCGCCCCGCGCAGGGCGCGGGTGGGGGCGGACTCGGCGAGGGCGATCCGGATCAGCGCGCCGGAGGTGCGCAGCACCGTCTTGCCGACCGGGTGCCGCTCGGTCTGGTAGGTGTCCAGCAGCGCGTCGGTGGCCCGGCCCTGGAGGGCGGCGGCGAGCTTCCAGGAGAGGTTGGCGGCGTCCTGGAGGCCGGTGTTCATGCCCTGGCCGCCGGCCGGGGAGTGGCAGTGGGCGGCGTCGCCGGCCAGGAAGACCCGGCCGGAGCGGTAGTTGGGGGCCTGGCGCTCGTCGCTGTGGAAGGTGGAGCTCCACCGCACGTCGTGCAGGCCGTAGTCCTCGCCCTGGGTGGCCAGGACGATCGCGGTGAGCTGCTCGGGGGTGGGGGTGGCGCCGTCGGTGTGGTGCTCGTTGCGGTCCCAGGCGATGACCCGGTACCAGCCGTCGCCGAACGGGGCGATGAAGGAGAAGCCGCTCTTGTTGGCGCCGACGGCGATCGCGTCGGCGGGCTCGCGCTCCAGCCGGACGTCGGCCAGCAGCACGGATTCGACGACGGCCTCACCGGGGAAGGGGATGCCGAGCAGGTCGCGGACCGCGGAGCGGACGCCGTCGGTGCCGACCGCGTACCGGGCGCGGTGGGTCTGCCCGTCGCGGGTCTCCAGGGTGACGCCCTCGGCGTCCTGGCGCAGTCCGGTGACCTCGGCGCCGCGCACGATCGTGGCGCCCGCCTTCTCGGCGCGGTCCTGGAGCAGCCGTTCGACGTTGTACTGCGGGGTGATCAGGACGAACGGGAAGCGGGTGGGCAGCGGGCTGAGGTCGATCGCGACCCGGTTGAACATCCGCAGCGAGTCGAGCGGGCGGCCGGTGGCGATGAGCTCGTCGGCCAGTCCCCGGGCGTCCAGCAGTTCCAGGCTGCGGGCGTGCACGGCGAAGGCGCGGGTCAGGTTGGACTCGGCGGTGCGCTTCTCCAGGACGGTGACGCCGACTCCGGCGGCGGCGAGGTCGCCGGCCAGCAGCAGTCCGGTCGGTCCGGCACCGACGATGACGACGTCGGTCTCGGGCGTCGGCTTCACGGCCATGTATCAGCTCCCGTTGTTCGGAGGGCGGTTGGACGCCGTTTCCGGCGCTCTCCCAGCCTCCATCATCCCGGGCCCGACGATCGCTGTGAACCGCCGGTCCCCCGGTGGCCGATGACCACCGGGGGACCGGGTGCCGCCCGTGCGCCGGCTCAGCTGTGCCGGCGGATCTCCACCGTGCGGAACCGGTTGGCGACGAAGGCGCCGTCGCAGTAGGCCGAGTTGGCGGCCGGGTTGGCGCCGGTGCCGTGCAGGTCGGAGAAGGCGGCGGTCTGGTTGGGGTAGACGCCGCCGGTGAGGTTGAGCGAGAGCGAGACGCCGGCGTCCAGCGCGGCCTCGACCAGCAGGGCCTCCACCTCGGGCGAGGTGGTGTAGCCGGAGGCGGTCATCGCGCCCTTCTCCCGGACGGTGGTGCGCAGCAGCTCCACGGCGGCGGGGGTGGACTCGACGGCGACGGCGAAGGAGACCGGGCCGAAGCACTCGCTGCGGAACACCGAGCGGTCGTCCGGCTTGTCGGCGTTGAGCTTGATCAGCGCGGGGGTGCGGACGGTCGCGCCGGGGAAGTCGGGCGAGGTCACCGCGCGCGGGGCGAGGGCGAGTTCGCCGTACTCGCCGCCGGCCGCGGCGGCCGAGCGCTGCAGCACGCCCGGGTTGACCACGGCGCCGAGGATGGCGGCGGCGCGGGCGTCGTCGGAGAGCAGGCCCTCGATGGCGGCGGCGAGGTCGGAGACCACCTGGTCGAAGGACTTGTCGCCCTGGTCGGTGCCGATGCCGCCGCGCGGGATCAGCAGGTTCTGCGGGGTGGTGCACATCTGGCCGCTGTAGAGCGAGAGCGCGAAGGCCAGGTTGCCGAGCATGCCCTTGTAGTCGTCGGTGGAGTCGATCACCACCGCGTTGACGCCGGCCTTCTCGGTGTAGACCTGCGCCTGCTTGGCGTGCTCCTCCAGCCAGTCGCCGAAGGCGGTCGAGCCGGTGTAGTCGATCATCTTGATCTCGGGCCGCACGGCGAGGGTCTGGGCGACGGTGCCGCCCTCGTGCTCGGCGGCGAGGCAGACCAGGTTGGGGTCGAAGCCGGCCTCGGTGAGCACCTCGCGGGCGATCGCGACGGTCAGCGCGAGCGGCAGCACGGCCCGCGGGTGCGGCTTGACCAGCACCGGGTTGCCGGTGGCCAGCGAGGCGAACAGGCCCGGGTAGCCGTTCCAGGTGGGGAAGGTGTTGCAGCCGATGAGCAGCGCGAGGCCGCGCGGCACGACGGTGAACTCCTTGGTCATCACCAGCGGCTCGCGCTTGCCCTGCGGCTTGGTCCAGCCGGCCTGCTTGGGCAGCCGGGTCTGCTCGGCGTAGGCGTAGGTGACGGCCTCCAGGCCGCGGTCCTGGGCGTGCGGGCCGCCGGCCTGGAAGGCCATGCCGTAGGCCTGGCCGGTGGTGTGCATGACGGCCTGGGCGAACTCGTGCGAGCGGGCGTTGATCCGGTGCAGGATCTCCAGGCAGACGGCGGCGCGCTCCAGCGGCGAGGCGGCGGCCCAGCCGGGCTGGGCGGCGCGCATCGCGGCGATCAGCGCGTCCGGGTCGGCGTGCGGGTAGGTGATGCCCAGCTCGACGCCGTACGGGGAGGCCTCGCCGCCGACCTGGTCGCCGTCGGTGGGGTGGCCGTCGATGGCGAAGGGCCTGCCGAGCAGGGCGTCGAAGGCGGCCTTGCCGTCCGCCGGGCCGGTCTCGCCGTAGGCCTTCGGGAACTCGGGGTACGGGGACCAGTAGTCGCGCTTCGCGGCGGCGGCGAGCGCGGCGTCCAGGGTGGCCTGGTGGCGCTCGACCAGCTCGCTGACGAGGGGGTGGGTGACCGCTGCGGACATCTGTGCGCTCCTCAGGGGGGAGGACGGGACACGTCACAGAGTAACCGAACGATCGGTCGGCTCAAGAGGGTGCAGGGGTCGGATTCCGGCAGAAAATGCAGGGGGCGCGTCCTCGGCGGACGCGCCCCCTGCTGCTTCGTGCGCGTCGTGGTTACGGCACGCCGAGCTCGAAGAGCACGTACCCGGCGTACCAGCCGGAGGCGACCGCGCCGGTGCCCAGCACGGCGGCCAGCACCGGCCAGCTGAGCTTGCGCATCCCCACCGCGAGCGCGATGAACAGCGGGAACGCCGGCAGCAGGTAGCGCGAGACGTTGCCGAAGATGCCCAGGCTGCCGAGCACCGAGACGATCGTGGCCAGCGTGTAGGCGGTCAGCACCAGCGGCGGGCGCAGCCGGATCAGCAGCACGATCAGCACCGGCAGGCTGAACACGATCAGGGTGGCCAGCAGGTCCGGCACCGGGAAGGCGAAGGGGTAGTCGCCGCGGCCCAGCAGCACGCCGCGGATCGAGTGCCAGGTGCCCTGGCCCCAGTCGAAGTAGTGCAGCCAGGCGTCGTGCTGCAGCCGGAAGTAGCCGCCCCACTCGCCGGTCCGCCAGCCCACCCAGGCCACGTAGCCGAGCAGGCCGACCGGGGCCAGCAGCATCGCCGCCAGCGGGCGCGGCACGCCGCTCTCCCGCCGGTACAGCTCGACCAGCGCGGCCAGGCCGACCGCGCCGATCAGCGCCGCCGAGGTCGGCCGGTTGAGCCCGGCGATCAGGGTGATCGCCCCGGCCGTGACCCACTGCTTGGTCATCACGAAGTAGCAGGCCCAGGCGGCCAGCGCGACGAACAGGGAGTCCGAGTAGACCGCCCACTCGGCGCCCGAGCCCGGGGCGATCGCCCAGATCCCGGCGGCGATCACGCCCGCCCGGGGGCCGGACATCTTCTCCACCACGGCGTAGATCCCGGCGGCGGCGAACAGCGAGGCCAGGATCGAGACCAGCATCCCGGCACCGTACGGGCCGAGCCCGGTGACGTCCGAGGTCAGCCGCATCAGGCCCGGGTAGAGCGGGAAGAAGGCGGCCGAGTTCTGCTCGATGGTGAAGCCGGGCTGCCCGCCCGGGACCGGGATCAGCGCCGGGTGGTAGCCGAACTGCGCGACCTGCTGGTACCACCAGCCGTCCCAGCTGGCCAGCACGTCCCAGGTGTTGGCGCCGCCGCCGAACCGGGCCGGCTTCTTGGCGTAGTCCCCGGCGAAGGAGAGCAGCTTCATGAACACGGTGAAGCCGATCAGCTTGAGCGCCGCGTAGCACCACACGGCCGGGCCGAAGCGGACCACCAGCGCGCGGGCGCGCTCCTGCCAGGTGCCCGGGACGCGCTCCGGCTCCTCGCTGCGCTGCTCGGGCACGTCGGAGGAGACTGCCGGTATTGCGTTCATCAGCGGTGGACCCCAGCCTGCTGGACGTGGACGATCGTCCGCCGAAGTCTAGGCGGTCCGTACCGGGCCGGGCATGGACCGAGCGGCCCGGCACGGACCGGCCGACCCGATCGCGTGGGGTCCGGGGCGGCCGGGGATACTCGGAGGATGGCCGATCACACCACGCGCACCGCCTACACCGTCGAGTCACTGCTCGCGGTGACCGTCGACGTGTTCAACGAGCGCGGTTACGACGGCACCTCGATGGAGGACCTGTCCCGGGCGGCCGGGATTTCCAAGTCCTCCATCTACCACCACGTCCGTGGCAAGGAGGAGCTGCTGCGGCTGGCCGTGGGGCGGGCACTGGACGGGCTGTTCGCGATCCTGGCCGAGCCGGCCGCGGTGCAGGGGCCTGCGGTGGAGCGGCTGGAGCACGTGGTGCGGCGCACCGCCGAGGTGCTGCTGGCGGAGCTGCCGTACGTGACGCTGCTGCTGCGGGTGCGTGGCAACACGGCCACCGAACTGTGGGCGCTGGAGCGCCGGCGGGACTTCGACCACCAGGTCGCCGAGCTGCTGCGGGCGGCGGTCGCGGACGGCGCGCTGCGCGCGGACGTGGAGCCGCGGCTGGCCACCCGGCTGCTGTTCGGGATGATCAACTCGATCGTGGAGTGGTACCGGCCGGGGCTGAAGGCGGCCGACGGGGTCGCGGACGCGGTGGTGCACCTGGCCTTCGACGGGCTGCGGGCGCGCTGACCGCTTGATCCGCTGATCCCTCAATCCGGCGGGACCTGGTCCGTCTCCTCGAACACCAGCATGGTTCGTGTACCAAGCACCTGCGGGATGGACTGGATCCGGTTGAGCACCAGCTCCCGCAGGGCGTGGTTGTCGGCGGTGTGCACCAGCAGCAGCACGTCGAAGTCCCCGCCGACCAGGGCGATGTGGGCGACCCCGGGCAGCTCCAGCAACTGCTCGCGCACGGTGCGCCAGGAGTTCTGGACGATCTTCAGGGTGATGTACGCGGACGCGCCCTGACCGGCCCGTTCGTGGTCCACCCTGGCAGTGAAGCCGCGAATGATGCCGTCCTCGACCATCCTGGAGATCCGGGCGTACGCATTGGCCCGGGACACGTGGACCCGCTCGGCCACCGAGCGGATCGAGGCGCGACCGTCCTGCTGCAGCAGTCGCAGGATCGACCGGTCGACCCGGTCGAGTCTGGACATCTGTTCAGCCGACATGACCCCCCACCCTCACCGATTGGACGCACTGCCACCAGTCGACCCCCGCACAGGCCGAATGTCCACCACCTTGTCACGGTTCTGGTCAAGATGAACAGACGACCGAACAATCGGTAGGGAGCCCCCGCCACCCCAGGAGGTGCCCCGAGATGACCGTTCTCGACCACAGACACCACACCGCGGTGCCCGGCTGGCTGCCCGGGGCCACCGCCCCGCGCACCGATCCGGCCCCGCTCCTCCCGGACGTCTCCCCCGTCCGGGTGCTCGGCACCCCCGCGCTGGAGAAGTACGACCCGGCGCTGCTGCGCGAGCTCTACCGCCGCCTGGTGGTCGGCCGCCGCTACAACCAGCAGGCCACCACCCTCACCAAGCAGGGCCGCCTCGCCGTCTACCCCGCCTCCACCGGCCAGGAGGCCTGCCAGGTCGCCGCCGCGCTGGTGCTCGGCGAGCGCGACTGGCTCTTCCCCAGCTACCGCGACACCCTCGCCGTGGTCTCCCGGGGCGTCGACCCGCTGGAGGCGCTGACCCTGCTGCGCGGCAACGCCCACACCGGCTACGACCCGCGCGCCAGCCGCACCGCCCCGCTCTGCACCCCGCTCGGCACCCAGGCGCCGCACGCCGTCGGACTGGCGCACGCCGCCCGGCTGCGCGGCGAGCCGGTGGTCGCGCTGGCCATGCTCGGCGACGGCGGCACCAGCGAGGGCGACTTCCACGAGGCACTGAACTTCGCGGCCGTGCTCCGGGCCCCGGTGGTCTTCCTGGTGCAGAACAACGGCTACGCCATCTCCGTCCCGCTCAGCGCCCAGTCCGCCGCGCCCAGCCTGGCCCACAAGGCCGTCGGCTACGGCATGCCCGGCCGGCTGGTCGACGGCAACGACGCCCCCGCGCTGCACTCCGTGCTCGGCGAGGCGGTCGAGCGGGCCCGCGGCGGCGAGGGTCCGACCCTGATCGAGGCGCTGACCTACCGGATCGAGGCCCACACCAACGCCGACGACGCCACCCGCTACCGCACCGAGCCCGAGGTCGCCGCCTGGCGGGAGCACGACCCGATCCTGCTGATGGAGCGCGCGCTGCGCGAACTCGACGTGCTGGACGACCGGTTGGTGCAGGAGGCGGCGGACGAGGCGGAGGCGCTGGCGGCCCGGATGCGGGCCGAGTTCCACGCCGACCCGGAGCTCGACCCGATGGCGCTGTTCGCCCACGTCTACGCCGAGCCGACCCCGCAACTGCGGGAGCAGGCCGCCCAGTTGTCCGCCGAGCTGGCCGCCGAGGCCGAGGTGCAGCACTGATGTCCTCCCACCCGTCGCCCGCCCCCACCCTCGGCCGAGCCGCTGCGCGGCACCCCTCCGGTGTGCACACCGCGTCGATGGCGCAGGCGCTCAACTCCGCACTGCGGGACGCCATGCGCGAGGACCCGACGGTGCACGTGCTCGGCGAGGACGTCGGCCGGCTCGGCGGCGTCTTCCGGATCACCGACGGGCTCACCGCCGAGTTCGGCCCCGAGCGCTGCCTGGACACCCCGCTGGCCGAGGCCGGCATCCTCGGCACCGCGATCGGCATGGCGATGTACGGGCTGCGCCCGGTGGTCGAGATGCAGTTCGACGCCTTCGCCTACCCGGCGCTGGAACAGCTGTTCTCGCACGTCGCCAAGATGCGCAACCGTACGGCGGGCAGGCTCCCGCTGCCGATCACCGTGCGCATCCCCTACGGCGGCGGCATCGGCGGCGTCGAGCACCACAGCGACGCCTCCGAGGCCTACTACACCAGCACCCCGGGCCTGCACGTGGTCACCCCGGGGACGGTGGCGGACGCGTACGGGCTGCTGCGCGCCTCGATCGCCTCCGACGACCCGGTGGTGTTCCTGGAGCCCAAGCGGCTCTACTGGGGCAAGGCCGAGTTCGACCCGGCCGCGCCGGTCGAGCCGATCGGCCGGGCCGTGCTGCGGCGCACCGGAACCTCCGCCGTACTGATCACCTACGGCCCCTCGCTGCCGGTCTGCCTGGAGGCGGCCGAGGCGGCGAAGGCCGAGGGCTGGGACCTCGCGGTGCTGGACCTGCGCACCCTGGTGCCCTTCGACGACGAGACGGTCACCCGGGTGGTGCGCTCGATCGGCCGGGCCGTGGTGGTGCACGAGGCGAGCGGCTTCGGCGGCACCGGAGCGGAGATCGCCGCGCGGGTCACCGAGCGCTGCTTCCACCACCTGGCCGCGCCCGTGGTGCGGGTCACCGGCTTCGACATCCCGTACCCGCCGCCGATGCTGGAGCACCACCACCTCCCCGGGGTGGACCGGATCCTGGACGCGGTCGCCCGGCTGCAGTGGGAGGACTGAGGATGATGCCCGTCGTACGGGAGTTCAGGCTGCCCGACCTCGGTGAGGGACTCACCGGGGCGGAGGTGGTTCGCTGGATGGTCGAGGTCGGCGAGGTGATCGCGGTCGACCAGCCGGTGGTGGAGGTCGAGACGGCCAAGGCCGTGGTGGAGGTGCCCTGCCCGTACGGCGGGGTGGTCACCGCGCGGTACGGCGAGCTCGGCGAGGAGATCGCCGTGGGCGCGCCGCTGGTGACGGTCGCGGTCGCGGCGGCGCCGACGGAAGGAGCCCTTCCCGAGGCGCCGGCCGCCGCGCTCGCCGCTGAGGTCGAGCGGCCGTTGGTGGGGTACGGGGTCGTCGAGAGCAAGGGCGGGCGGCGGCGCCGGGTCGGGGCTGCGGCTCCGGCCGCTGCCGCGCCGGTTGCGGTCGCCGCTGCTCCGGCTCCTGCCGCGCCCGCCGTACCCTCCGCTCCGGCCGCTCCGGCCGTGGTGCCGGTGATCTCGCCGCTGGTGCGGCGGCTGGCCCGGGAGCAGGGGGTCGACCTGGCCGCGCTCGCCGGGAGCGGGCCGGACGGGCTGATCATGCGCGCGGACGTCGAACGGG
Source organism: Kitasatospora sp. NPDC023118 (assembly GCF_055560875.1). NCBI lineage: Bacteria > Bacillati > Actinomycetota > Actinomycetes > Kitasatosporales > Streptomycetaceae > Kitasatospora > Kitasatospora sp. NPDC023118. The sequence continues at coordinate 202,897 of NZ_JBVHHW010000003.1, read as the reverse complement.
CGGTCGCGGCCAAGGTGGCGGCTCCGACGGTCGCCGCGCCCGCCGTCGCTCCGGCGGCTCAGGAGGGTGTCGTCCCGCTGCGCGGACTGCGCAAGGCGGTGGCCGAGAAGCTCAGCCGCAGCCACCGGGAGATCCCCGCCGCGACCTGCTGGGTGGACGTCGACGCCACCGAACTGATGGCGCTGCGGCGGAAGTTGAACGCGACGCCGGGCCCGAAGGTGAGCGTGCTGGCGTTGCTGGCCCGGATCTGCACGGTCGCGCTGGCGCGCTTCCCCGAGCTCAACTCCAGTGTGACCGAGGACGGTTCGGGCATCGTCCGGCATTCGGCGGTGCACCTGGGCTTCGCGGCACAGGGCGAACGCGGCCTGGTCGTCCCAGTGGTGCGGGACGCGCACGCCCGCAGCACCGAGCAGCTCGGCGAGGAGCTGGGCCGGTTGACCGAGGCGGCCCGCAAGGGCTCGCTCACCCCGGCCGAACTGACCGGCGGCACCTTCACGTTGAACAACTACGGGGTGTTCGGTGTGGACGGCTCCACCCCGATCCTCAACCACCCCGAGGCGGCGATGCTCGGGGTCGGCCGGATCGTGGCCAAACCCTGGGTGCTCGGCGGGGAGCTGGCGGTGCGCGAGGTGACGCAGCTGTCGTTCACCTTCGACCACCGGGTCTGCGACGGCGGGACGGCCGGTGGGTTCCTGCGCTTCGTCGCGGACTGCGTCGAGCAGCCGGGGATGCTGCTGCGGCAGCTGTGAGCGGGCAGCTGTGAGCAGATGGATCTGATCAGGCCGGGGGGCCTGATCAGCGCGGGGTCGCCCTGGGTGTGCTGCTCGGCACTCAGGGCGACCGCCGATCGAGCGAGAGTAGCGCGTTCCCGGGCCGGGTGTCCGGGCTTCGCGTGATTCGTCGGATGAGCACTTCGGGCGTGCCACGCTGCCTAGGCGTCAGCAGAGACAAGCCAGGTGGTGGCGCAGGCCGGCCGGAGGCGAAACGATTCTCTTGGGTACTCGAAACGTAGCGGTGAAGTCCCGCAGAACACTCCTGATCCGCACCGGGCACGGCTCGGCGGGGGCCGCCTCCGTCCCGGGCCTGCCGGAACTGCCGCCCGAACCGGCGGCGGAGAGCCCGATCGAGGCGCAGTCCGTGCGGCCGCCGATGCCGCTGGACCCGCCGGACCTCCCTCCGCTGGTCGCGGCGGACGCGCCGACGGCCGTCCTGCCGCCGGTGACGGACCTCACGGAGCCGGCCGCACCCGCGCCCGCGCTCGGAGCCGCGCCCGCGCTCGGAGCCGCGCCCGCGCTCGGAGCCGCGCCCGCGCGCGGAGCCGCGCCCGCGCTCGGAGCCGCGCCCGCGCGCGGAGCCGCGCCCGAACTGAGCCCCGCGCCCGTCCACCCGGTGATCCCGGACCCGCCCGCCCAGCCGCCGACCGTCCCCGCGCCGAGCTGCCCCGAGCCGCCCTCGATCACCGGCACCGCCCCCGCCTTCCAGCCCCTGTTCGCCGACGCTCCCAGCCTCAACTGGGCTGGACCCGGAGACAGTTGGAGCGAGGCCTGGGCCACGCAGCCACCCGCCCGGCATCTCCCGGCCGAGCTCCCCTCCGGGCAGGTCGGCGCCGCACAGATCGGCGCCACGCAGAGCAGCCCCGCCGTCGAGCTCCCCCTGACCGCACGGGACATCGAGCTGATCCGGGCCAGCCTCGCGGCGGTCGAGCCGGTCGCCGACCGGGCCACCGCGCACTTCTACGCGCTGCTCTTCCTGCACCACCCCGAGGTCCGCTCGCTCTTCCCGGCCGCCATGGACGTCCAGCGCGACCGGCTGTTCCGCGCCTTGCTGTCCGCCGCCCGCGGCGCCGAGGACCCGGCGGCGCTGCGCGCCCGGCTGGGCGCGCTCGGCCGCGGCCACCGCCGCTACGGCACCCTGACCGGCCACTACGCCCCGGTGGGGGAGTGCCTGGTGCAGGCGCTGGCCAGGTACGCGGGCGGCCGCTGGGACGCCGACACCGAGCTGGCCTGGCGCCGGGCCTACCGGCTGATCTCCACCATCATGATCGAGGCCGCCGAGGAAGCCGCCCGCACCTCGCCGCCCTGGTGGCAGGGCGAGGTGGTCCGGCACGAGCGCCGCACCCGGGACGTCGCGGTGGTCACCGTCCGCCCGGACCAGGCGTACCCGTTCCGGGCCGGCCAGTACTGCAGCCTGGAGACGCCTTGGTGGCCACGGGTCTGGCGGCACTACTCCTTCGCCACCGCGCCCCGTCCGGACGGGCTGCTGACCTTCCACGTCAAGGCCGTCCAGGCGGGCTGGGTGAGCAACGCGCTGGTGCACCGGGCCGCGCCCGGGGACGTGCTGCGGCTGGGCCCGGCGGCCGGCTCGATGACCGTCGACCACAGCGCCGGGGTCGATCTGCTCTGCCTCGGCGGCGGCACCGGCATCGCGCCGATCCGAGCCCTGGTCGAGGAGGCGGCCGAGCACGGCGTGCCCGGCCGCGGCGTCGAGGTGTTCTACGGGGCCCGCCGCGCCGCCGAGTTGTACGAGCTGGACGGGCTGCGCGAGCTGGCCGCCCGCCACCCCTGGCTGACCGTGCGGCCGGTGCTGTCCGGCACCGGGCCGGCCGAGGGCGCGCTGACCGGTGAGCTCCCCGAGGTGGTGGGCCGGTTCGGCTCCTGGACGGGCCGCGACGCGGTGCTCAGCGGGCCGCCCGCGATGGTCCGCCGCGGCGTCGAGGCGCTGCTGCGGGCGGGCGTGCCGGCCGGGCGGATCCGGCACGACCTGGTGGGCGACCTCGCGTCCCGGTGATCACCCCAGGTCGGGTGCGAGGAGCGCGCGGATGCCCTCGATGTTGGCCGCCAGGTACGCCCGCAGTTTGGGCGGGACGACGTTCACCGAGGTCACGCCCTCGCGGGTGAACGGCAGCCGGACCACCTCGTACTCGCCGTTCGGGTCCGACACCTCGGGCCCGTGCCGGCGGCTGAGGTCCATCGAGGCCAGCCGGCAGACGAAGAAGTGCTGCACCTTGACCCCGTGCGGGTGCAGCAGGGTGCCGTCGTCGTGGTGGGTGTGGCTGATGGTGTCGACGAAGGCGGGCACCACGTCCACGACCTTGCCGCCGAGTTCCTCGTCCACCTCGCGGTGCAGCGCGTCGACCACCGTCCGGTCGTCGCGCTCGACCCCGCCGCCGGGGGTGATCCAGTACGGGTGCGGCGCCCCGGGCCGGACCCGCCGGATCAGCACGATCGAGGCCGGGCCGTGCGGATCGTCCGGGTCCAGCTCCAGCAGGATGGCCCGGGCCGTGCGCTTGACGACCGGGCGCGGTGGCGGGGTTCGGTTGTCGGGGTCCATGGTGACCTCCGGGGCTGGAGCGTTGTGCGGAAGTCTCCCGCACCGGGCGGGGGTCGAAACGCCGACCGGGCGGGTGCATCCGTTCGGGGTTCCGAACGACGAAGGGGCCCGGACCGGGTGGAGCCACCCGGGCACGGGCCCCTCTCGCATCCGTGCACGGGCCGCTTCGGATCCGCGCACGGCGGCGGTCAGTCGTCGTCCAGGGCCAGGTGCAGGCCCCAGGCGACCAGGCTGATGATCAGCGCACCGACCAGTGCGGAGCCGAAGTTGACCACGTGGAAGTCCAGCGACAGCTTGGTGGACGCCCAGGAGGTCAGCAGCAGCATCAGGGCGTTGATCACGAAGGTGATCAGGCCGAGCGTGAGGATGAACAGCGGGAGCGAGAACAGCTTCACCACGGGCTTGATCAGCCAGTTGATGACGCCGAAGACCACGGCGACGGCGAGCACCGTCATGGCCTTGTGCTGCCAGTCGGCCTTGCCCTCACCGAGCTGGATGCCGCTGACGATCCAGGCGGCGACCCAGATGGCCGCCGCGTTGATCAGTGTCTTGATGACGAAACCCTTCATGCCGCCCAAGCGTGGCAGGCGCCCAGCCCGGGGGGAAGCTCCCGTCGGACGAGTGGTGTTGAATGCACCTGGTCCACGCGGTGTACGGACGAGGGAGGACGGCAGCGGTGAAGCTGTTCCGGCTGGACGAACTGGATGCCGAGCGGGCGGCCAACGACGGTGCGTACCTGCGCTTCCTGCGCGAACCGCGGATGTCCGCCGGGCTGTACGCGCTCTCCCCCGGCGACACCGACCCGCAGACCGCGCACGAGCAGGACGAGATCTACCAGGTGATCAGCGGCCGCGCCGAGCTGACCGTCGGCGCCGAGACCGCGACCGTCGCGCGCGGCACCGTGGTGTACGTCCCGGCCGGCACCCCGCACAGGTTCCACCACATCACCGAGGAGCTGCGGGTGCTGGTGGTGTTCTCCCCACCGGAGGACTGACGCCGGGCGGCTAGGGTCGTTCGTATGAGCCGCAGTCTGACCGAAGAACTCTGGGCGTCGATCGAGCCGATCTACGCCGAGATCCTCGCCCATCCCTTCATCGGCGGCCTCACCGACGGCACCCTGCCGCGCGAGGCCTTCCGCCACTTCGTCGTCCAGGACTCGCACTACCTGCGCGACTACGCCCGCGCGCTCGCCGTCTGCGCCGCCAAGGCGCCCGGCGAGCAGGACGTACGGGCCTTCGCCGACGACGCGGTCGGCGCGCTGGCCGCCGAGCAGGGCATGCACGCCGAGTTCCTCACGGCCTTCGGCGGCACCGTCGAGGAGGCCGCCGCCGAGCCGGTGCTGCCCACCACCCGGGCCTACACCAGCTACCTGCTGGCCACCGTCTACGGCGGGTCCTTCGCCGAGGCGCTCGGCGCGGTGCTGCCCTGCTACTGGATCTACGCCCGGGTCGGCGGGGCGCTGCTCGCCCAGGGCTCCCCCGACCCGCTGTACGCCAAGTGGATCGCCACCTACGGCGACGAGGCCTTCCAGTCCGTGGTGCGCCGGGTGCTGGCGCTCACCGACCGGCTCGGAGAGGAGCTGTCCGCAGCCGAACGCCGCAAGGTGGTCGAGCACTTCAGGACCACCGCGCGCTACGAGTGGATGTTCTGGGACGCCGCCTGGCGCGGGGAGCGCTGGCCGGTCTGACCGCCGTCCGGGGTGCCCCGCCCAGTCGGTCTCGGGGGTCTCCCCGGGGGTGGGGATCGGGGTGATCTCGGGGTTCTCTCCGGGCCGTTGGGCCTCGTTCCGGGGCTACGGCCACCGTACGATCGAAGCATCGAAAGCAAGCGGGATGCGGCACCGAGTCGGCAGCCGGCCCGAGGGGAGAAGAGGAACCGACATGGCTGAGCTCTGGAAGTCGCTGCCCTCCTGGGTGCGCAACATCGTCATCCCGGTGCTGGTCCTGGTGCTGGCCTGGAACATCATCGCCTTCGTCTTCGGCGTGGTCGGCGCCCTGCTGAGCATCCTGATCAAGCTGCTGGTCGTGGTGGGCATCGCGGCCGCCGTGGTGATCCTGGTGAAGAAGGCCGCGAAGAGCTGAATCCGCTCCGCCGCGCGGACCGCGGCGGAGCACCCCGGAGGCCCGGCACCCCGTGAACGGGGGCCGGGCCTCGGCCTTTTCGGCCGGATTTCGGTTCGGGGGCCGTCTGGACCTGCGGCGATCGGCTCGCTACCGTGTTGGGCGTCATATGCAGGCAACACCGCCTGCGACGCGGGAGCTCGGAGCACCGGGCTGAGAGGGCGCTGACCGGAACGTCGACGGACGGACCGACGGCTGCGTCGACCGCAGGAACCTGGACCGGGTAATGCCGGCGTAGGGAGTAGAGGTCAGATGACCACGTTCGAAGCACAGCCGCAGTCTGCCCGGACCACCCCCAGCAGCGAGCGCACCGGCTACCCGACCCCGGCCTGGCGCAAGGCCTACCGGGACGGGTCCCGCCCGGACCTGCGGGTGCCCTACCGCGAGGTGCGGCTCACCAACGGCAGGACCGTGCCGCTGTACGACACCTCCGGCCCGTACACCGACCCGGCGTACGAGCCCGACGTGCGGCGCGGCCTGCCCGCCCTGCGCGACTCCTGGATCCGCCAGCGCGGCGACGTCGAGGAGTACGACGGCCGTGAGGCGCGCCCCGAGGACGACGGGATCAAGCACACCTCGCCGCGCGGCGGCAACCTGCGCAACCTGGACGCCGTCTTCCCCGGCCGCCCGCGCCGCCCGCTGCGCGGTCGCGGTGGTGTGGCCGTCACTCAACTCGCCTACGCCAAGCGGGGCGTGGTGACGCCGGAGATGGAGTTCGTGGCGCTGCGCGAGGGCCTGGAGCCCGAGTTCGTGCGTGACGAGGTGGCCCGCGGCCGCGCCGTCATCCCGGTGAACGTGAACCACCCCGAGGTGGAGCCGGCCATCATCGGCACCAACTTCCTCGTGAAGATCAACGCCAACATCGGCAACTCCGCCGTGACCTCCTCGATCGAGGAGGAGGTGGAGAAGATGACCTGGGCCACCCGCTGGGGCGCCGACACCGTCATGGACCTCTCCACCGGCCGCAACATCCACACCACCCGCGAGTGGATCCTGCGCAACTCCCCGGTGCCGATCGGCACCGTGCCGCTCTACCAGGCCCTGGAGAAGGTGGACGGCAAGGCCGAGGACCTGAGCTGGGAGGTCTACCGGGACACCATCATCGAGCAGTGCGAGCAGGGCGTCGACTACATGACCGTCCACGCCGGCGTGCTGCTGCGGTACGTCCCGCTCACCGCACGCCGCAAGACCGGCATCGTCTCGCGCGGCGGCTCGATCATGGCCGCGTGGTGCCTGGCGCACCACAAGGAGAACTTCCTCTACACCAACTTCGAGGAACTCTGCGACATCCTGGCGAGCTACGACGTCACCTTCTCGCTCGGTGACGGCCTGCGCCCCGGCTCGATCGCGGACGCCAATGACGAGGCGCAGTTCGCCGAGCTGCAGACCCTCGGCGAGCTGGGCCGGATCGCCCGCGAGCGCGACGTCCAGGTGATGATCGAGGGCCCGGGACACGTCCCGATGCACAAGATCAAGGAGAACATGGATCTCCAGAAGGAGATCTGCGACGAGGCGCCGTTCTACACCCTCGGCCCCCTCACCACCGACGTCGCCCCCGGCTACGACCACATCACCTCGGGCATCGGCGCCGCGATGATCGCCTGGTGGGGCACCGCGATGCTCTGCTACGTCACCCCCAAGGAGCACCTGGGCCTGCCCAACCGGGACGACGTCAAGACCGGCGTGATCACCTACAAGATCGCCGCCCACGCCGCCGACCTCGCCAAGGGCCACCCCGGCGCCCAGGAATGGGACGACGCCCTCTCCGACGCCCGCTTCGAGTTCCGCTGGGAGGACCAGTTCAACCTGGCCCTCGACCCGGAGACCGCTCGCGACTTCCACGACGAGACCCTCCCCGCCGAACCCGCCAAGACGGCCCACTTCTGCTCGATGTGCGGCCCGAAGTTCTGCTCGATGAAGATCAGCAAAAGCATCAATGAGCAGTTCGGCCAGGGTCAGGCCTCGCCGGAGTACGACGAGACCGCCGTCGAGGGCATGAAGGCCATGTCCGAGGAGTTCAAGGCCCACGGCAACAAGGTCTACTTGCCGATGGCGGACTGACGCACAACCGGAGCGCCGTCCCGATCGATCTCGGGGCGGCGCTCTCTCGTGCTCGCCCGCTCACCGCGGGGAGCCGGGGCCGGGCAGTTCGCGCTGGGTTCGCAGCGGCGAGAAGAAGACCGGTACCCAGACCGTGGCGAGACCTGCCGCGGCGACCCACAGGGCGGTGCGAACGGAGGCGAGTTCGCCCAGCAGGCCGGCCAGGGCCGCACCGATCGCGAGTGAGCCGGTCAGCAGGACTCGCATGGTGGCGTTCATCCGGCCGAGCAAGTGGTCCGGCGTCACGCTCTGGCGGAAGCTCACTTTGATCACGTTGTCGATGCCGACCTTGCAGGTGGTGATCAGCCAGGCCAAGGCCGCGAGCCAGAGCGCCGGGCCGCGACCGGCCAGCGCCAGCAGGACACCGAACGGTGCGACGGCCAAGCCCATCAGCCACAGCACCCGCCCGGCGCCGAACCGACGGGCCAGCCGGCGGGCCGCGACTGAACCGATGAACACCCCGAGGCCGCCGACCGCGAAGAACAGGCCGATGACGCCGTCGGAGAGACCGAGTTCACGGGCGAACAGCACCGGCAGCATGGTCTGGCACAGCTGGATCGACAGGTTGGTGCAGGCTCCGGCGAGCGCGACGGCCCGCAGGGTCGGATGGCCGAACACGAAGCGCAGGCCTTCGCGGATCTCGCCGCTGAGGCGTGCGTCGCGCCGGTGCTGCGGCTGCGGCTCAGCCCGGCGGATGCGCAGCAGGAGGATCGCCGACCACAGGTAGCTGGCCGCGTCGACCACGATCGCTGTCGGGGCGGACAGCAGCGCCACCAGGAAGCCGCCCGCGCTGCGCCCGCCGATCTGGGTGAGGGCGTCCACGGTCACCAGATGGGCGTTGGCCTGGGTGAGTTGGTCCCGGCCGACCAGTTCGGGCAGTTGGCTCAGCGTGGCCACGTCGAAGAAGACCGTGGCCGCGCCCGCCAGCAGGACCACCAGGAAGAGCTGTTGGATCGTCAGGCAGCCGAACAGCCAGGCGGCCGGCACCGACCCGAAGAGCACGGTCCTGACCAGGTCGGCCGCGATCATCACCGGTCGCTTCCGGATCCGGTCCACCCATGCTCCGGCCGGCAGGCCGATCAGCAGGAAGGCGAGGGTGCTCAGCATCGCCAGCAGGCCGACCTGTCCGGGTGAGCTGTGCAGGGCAATGACGGCGGTCAGTGGTGTCGCCAGGGAGCTCACTGCGGTGCCGAGCTTGCTCGCCGCGGCGGCGGCGACGAGCAGACGGAAGCCTGGGTTCCGAAGGGCCGAGGGATACGGATCGAGGGTGGGCGCGGCCGTGCCCGGCCCGTGGACGAGATCAGTGCTGGTCATGGAACGAGGTTCCTGTCGCGCCGGGCGGCCGACAAGGAATTTAGGCTGTACTGAATCCTGACCCGTTGGCCGCGAGGTCTTCCGCCGCAGAAGGGCTGCACCGTGCTGGACATGGCGTTCTCGGTCCGCGACCTGGCCCGCACGAGGTTCGCCCTGTCGCCGCTGTGGGAGGTGGTCGCCAGTGTCAGGGTGTTGAAGCGCCCGGCCGAGCACCCGCTGTACCGCTCATGGAGTGACGAGGTCCGTCGCCGGTTGGCCGCCTCGGGGCTCGACTGGCGTTTGTTGGCCGATCTGGTTCCGGAACCGCCCCGCGCGATACCGGTCTTCGTCGCGCCGCCACCGACAACCTCGGTCGTCGATCTGGGACTTGAGCTGGCCGTGCTGCGCGCCACGCCGTCCGAGCAGGTTCGCTCCGGCCTCAGCGGTCCACGCGCGCCGCGTTCCGAGCGGATCGATCGGCTGCGCGGCGATCCGCGCCATGGTCTCGCGGAGCTCGCCGAACTCGTGGCGGCCTACTGGGAGATCGCCATCGCACCGTACTGGCCCCGGATGCGCTCGCTCCTGGAGGGTGACGTGCTGTACCGGGCCAGGCTGTTCGCCGAGCGCGGAGCGGACCAGTTGCTGGGTGACCTGGGGTCCAGCGTGACCTGGGACGAGGACACCCTGTACGTCGGGCACCACTACGCCCGCGGCAGTCGGCAACTCGGCGGGCGCGGTCTGCTGCTGGTTCCGTCGGTGTTCGTCTGGCCCCGGGTCTTTTCCGTCATCACCCCGAACTGGCAACCCGCCCTGCGCTATCCGCCGCGCGGCGTGGCCACACTGTGGGAACGGCGGTCCGCCCTCCCGCAGGCCCTGGCATCGGTCATCGGCCGGTCCCGGGCCCGCCTGCTGGCCGAACTCGACACGCCCGCCCCGACGACCGACCTGGCCCGCCGCACAGGGATCACCGCCGGCGGAGTTTCCCAACACCTGGCCGCCCTCCGCGCCGCCGGCCTGGTCGGTGCCCACCGCAGCGGCCGGTACGTGCTGTACGTCCGCACCGAGGCGGCAGAAGTCCTGCTTGCCGCTGCGGATGCACGTAATGACGAGGCGGATGTGCTGCCTTCGGGCTGAAACTCTCCTCGATGAAGATCTCGCAGAAGATCCGCGACGAGCACGGTGACGGCTCCAGCGCCGTCGATACCGAGTTCGACGCCGAGGCGCTGGCCGGCATGCGGGCCAAGTCCGAGGAGTTCGCGGAGCGCGGCAACCGGGTCTACCTCCCGCTGGCCGACTGACGCACGCTGAGCGCCGTCCCGAGGGTGTTTCCGATCCCGGGGCGGCGCTCAGTCGTCGCGTCAACGGCCTTCGCGGCCGCGACTGGCCCGCGGCGCGCGTCTGGTGACCGTGTCGCCGCAGATCCCGGATGAGTCCCTCTCGTTGGCCGAGCGCGAGCAACTCGCCTTCGACGTGCTCAGCGACCTCGGCTCCGATGTCGCGAAGCAGTTCGGCATTGCTTTCGACCTGTCCGATGAACTGGGGGCTGTCTACGACCGGTTGGGCTTCGACCTGCAACGCGTCAACGCACGCCGAGGCCGGCGTGCACGCCATGTCCGAGGAGTTCACGGCGGGAGCGAGGTCTGCTCGCCCAAGCCGCCCCAAATTCCGTGGAGGAGGCGGTCGGCTTGTCGATTTAATGTCAGGAACTCGACGGGCGGTATTTAATCCGGCTGGTCCGCCGAATGGTCATCCGCTATTCTCCGGCACGGCGCGGTGGGGGGATTCCACGCGTTGCCGCATTAGATAGCGGGCATTTCGAACTTTTTGGGGTTGAGTTGAGACTTCGGCGCGCAATTCTGGCGGCCTCGCTGCTCGCGTCCCCGCTCGCGCTGGCGCTGCCGGCCCAGGCGGCGGGCCCGGACAAGGACCACTCCGTGCAGATCGAGGGCTTCACCTCGGTGGAGGCCGGCGGGGGTTGGTCCGAGGGCACGGTGACCGTCAAGAACGACGCGGACGCGCCGTACGGCGGCCAGCACCTGGTGCTCTACCTGGGCAGCGAGATGCTCGGTACGGACCAGGTCGTCGCCGAGTACGCGGACGGCGCCTCCGGTAGTTGGCAGCCGGTGAAGCTGGTCAACCAGGCGATGAGCAACAAGCCCACGGGCTACGAGGGTGTCGCGGCCGATCTGACCGGCGCCGGGATCGACGTCCAGCCGCACGCCGCCCGCACCTTCAAGCTGCGGTTCAAGCTGGTGCAGTCCAAGCACGAGGGCCCGTGGGAGGACGTCTCCGTCCAGGCCATGCTGGCGGCGGCGCTCGACGCGAACGGCCAGGTCAAGGACTGGACGGCCACGACGCAGAAGACCGTCAGGACGACCGGGCTCACCACCGCCGTCACCGGCCTGCCCAAGGACGTCCCGGCGGACGGGAAGCCGCACCCGTTCCAGGTCTCGATCAAGACCGCCAACGGCTTCGACTGGCACCTCACCCAGGCGTCCTTCTTCGTCTGGGCCGGCCAGAAGTACGGTGGGCACGGACCGGCCGCCTGCGACGCCCAGGTGGACGTCCAGGACCCGAAGGACGGCAGCTGGCACAAGGTCGGCACGGTGGCCGCCGGCATCGACGGCCAGGACGTCAACCTGACCAAGTGGGCCACCGGTCCGGTGGACAACCGGGTGCTCAACGCCCGGATCACGCTCGGCAGGAACTTCAAGACCGACAAGGACGCCTCGCTCGGCTTCGGCTACTACCCGGGTGCCGGTCCCATGCTGTTCTGGGCCACGCAGCCGTTCGCCGCCACGCCGGTCGAGGGCGCTCCCGAGTGCGTGAACCCGGACGCGCCCACCCCGGCGCCTTCCACGACGACCGCGCCGACCGTGACGCCCACCGTGCCCGCCGCGACCTCCGCGCCGGCCGTCGTCCCGGTCTCCGCGCCCACCACGGCCGCAGCGACCACGGCGCCCGCCTCGGCCTCGGCCGCCGGCACCGGTGACCGCTCCGAGCTGGCCGACACCGGCTCCAGCGGCCTCGGGCTGACCACCGGTATCGGCGGTGCCCTGCTGGCGGCCGGCGGGGCCGCAGTGGTGCTGGCCCGCCGGGCCCGCCGCAGCTGACATCGGCTTGACGACGACGGGCGCCGTCCCGGTCCTCCCCCGTGGGGCCGGGACAGCGCCCTTTTCCGGTGGCGGCTGTTCAGCTGGTGGCGTCCTGGGGGTACCAGCGGAGTTCGACGGTGTTGCCGTCCGGGTCCTGGACGTAGAGGGAGGTGGCGGTGCCGCGGGCGCCGTAGCGGGGGCCGGGGCCGTCGAGGACGGTGAAGACGCCGGAGTCGACGACCTCCTGCCAGTCGAGGGGCTCGACGGTGAGGCAGATGTGGTCGACGTTGGACTCGTGCCGGGGGCGGTGGAACAGGTCGATGATGGTCTCGGGGGTGACCCGCACGGACGGGAACGAGACCTTGCCGGCCCGCCACTCGTCGACCCTGACCGGCTCCAGGCCGAGGAGGCCGGTGTAGAAGGCGAGGGATCGCTCGATGTCGGCGACGTTGAGGACCAGGTGGTCGAGGGCGACGACGCGCATGGTGATCGGCTCCGGTGGGGTGGGTTCGCTGGGGACGGGTTCAACGATCCTCCGCGCGGAGGAGATCATCAATGCCGGATCGCCGTACGATCGTTGAGTCGGACTAAACGGTTCGGGGCTCGATGACGGGGGAGACATGCTGGAGCGGCTGGAGATCGAGGTCTTCCTCGCGCTGACCGAGGAACTGCACTTCGGCCGGACCGCCGAGCGGCTGCGCCTCACCACCGGGCGGGTCAGCCAGGTGGTCAAGACTCTGGAGCGCCGGGTCGGTGGCCCGCTGTTCGAGCGCACCAGCCGGTCCGTCCGGCTCACCCCGGTCGGGCGGCAGCTGGCCGAGGACCTCGCTCCGGTGGTGGCAGCCCTGGAGGAGGCGCTGCGCCGGGCGGTGGACGCCAGCCGGGGGGTGACCGGCGAGCTGCGGGTCGCGTTCCTCGGGGAGTGGACGGCGCCGGTGCTGCTCAGGGCGGTGGCGCTGTTCGGCGAGCGCCACCCTGACTGCCGGGTGGACGTCCGGGAGGTCCATCTCTCCAACTCCCGCTTGAGCCTGGAGGACGGCTCGATCGACATCCTGGTCGCCTCCTACCCCTTCGACGGCATGACCCTCGGCCCGGTCCTGCTCACCGAGCGGCGCGCCCTGGCCGTCCCGGCCGGGCACCCGCTGGCCGCGGAGGCCTCGGTGTCGCTCGAAGTGCTCGCCGACCACCCGGTGGTGCAGTACCCGGCGGTGACCTCGATCGGCTTCAAGCGTGACCGCACCCCGGACCGCACCCCGTCCGGGCGCCTCGTCCCCCAGGGCCCGTCCGGCGGGACCTTCTCCGAGATGCTCAGCCTGGTCGCCATGGGCCGGGGCGTCCTCCCGGTCGGTGAGCACTGCCGCCAGTACTACCCGCGCCCCGATCTCGCCTACGTCCCGATCCACGACGCCCCGCCGATCGAACGCGGTCTGATCTGGCGGCCGGGCAACACCACCGCGCGGGTCCGCGAGTTCGCCCGGGCCGCGGCCGAGGTGGCCGCCGGCGGGTAGCGGGGCGTCCGCGGCCGGGGTGAGCCGGCTTCCCCTGGCGGGGATCCCGGCTCGGGCGTCAGGAGATCGCGCGCAGGCGGGTCGGGGCCGGCCGGGTCAACCGGTCGAGGTGGGCGGCGGTTTCGGGATCGGCGGGGAGGAGGACCAGGAGCTGTTGGGCGTCGGCGGGGAACTCCAGGATCTCGCGGTGGAGCCGGAGTTCGGGTCCGGTCGGGTGCTGGAGGCGCAACGGGCCGCGGCGGGGGACGAGTTGGTTGCCCAGGCGGCGGGTGAACTCGGGGCCGGCGACGGGGGCGAGTTCGGTGCTGAGCCACTCGGAGCTCTCTGCGGAGGGACCGAGCCAGAGGTCGAAGGCCTGTTCGTCGGCGATGTCGTCCCAGTCGGCGAAGAGGGCGCGGGCGCGGGGGTCGGTGAAGACGTAACGGGTGAGGTTGGGGGCGGGGTGGTCGAGGAGACCGGCGGCGCCGAGGACGGTGGCGTAGCCGGGCGTGTGGGCGAGGACGTCGCCGAGGCGGTTGGTGACGGCGGCGATGCCCGGTTCGAGCAGTCGGAGGGTGTCGCGGACGGTGGGGCGGACCTCGCGGGAGGGCGGGGCCGGGCGGACGTGGTTGGGGCAGGCGCCGCCGGCGATCTTCGCGAGGTAGCGCAGGTGGGTGCGCTCGGCGGGGTCGAGGCTGAGGGCGTCGGCGAGGGCGTTGACCACGGCGATGGAGGGGTTGCGGTCGCGGCCCTGTTCCATCCGGGTGAGGTACTCGACGCTGATGCCCGCGCGGATCGCGAGGTCGGCGCGGCGCAGTCCGGGTGAGCGTCGGCGGCCGTGGTCGGGCAGGCCGAGCGTCTCGGGCTGGATGCTGTCGCGCTTGGCGCGGATGAAGTCCCCCAGTGGTGTGCCCATGTGGCGATCGTACGGGCCGGGGCGGTGCGGAGGGTGGCCCTGTGGGGGCCAGCCTGGGCACGGTCTGGCTGCGCCTGCCGGGCGGGCCGAGAGTGGTGGCCATGGAGAAGAACACGCACAAGTTGGTCGTCCTGGTCGGCAGTGTCAGGGAGGGCCGGTTCGGCCCGGTGGTGTCCGCGTGGGTGGCCGAACAGGCCGCCGCGCACGGCGGGTTCGAGGTCGAGGTGGTCGATCTGGCGGAGGTGGACGTGCCGCTGGCCCTGCCCGCCGCCTCGCCGAAGTTCGCGGGCGCCGACTACCCCCGCCCGGCCGGGATGGCGAAGCTGACCGGGGCGCTGGAGGGCGCGGACGCCGTCCTGATCGTCACCCCCGAGTACAACCACAGCTACCCCGCCTCACTGAAGGCCGCCATCGACTGGCACTTCACCCAGTGGACGGCCAAACCGGTCGCCTTCGTGAGCTACGGCGGAGCGGCCGGCGGCCGGCACGCGGTGCTGCACCTGGAGAACGTGCTGAACGAGCTGCACGCGGTGACCATCCGGGACGGCCTGGCCTTCCCGAACTACTTCACCGCCTGGTCGGACGGCCGCCCGGACGACCCGCAGGCGGCCGGCTACGCCAAGGCCATGCTCGACCAACTGTCCTGGTGGGCAGGCGCGTTGAAGAACGCCCGGGCCGCCGCCCCGTATCCGGCCTGAGTCGGGGGCGACGATGGAGTACGTGAAGCTCGGCGGCACCGAGCTGGAAGTCAGCCGGATCGCGCTCGGCTGCATGGGCTTCGGCGGCAGCGGCCGCGGGCACAACCCCTGGGCGCTGGACGAGGAGGCGGCCGCGCCGGTCTTCCGGCGGGCGGTGGAGCTCGGCATCACCTTCTGGGACACCGCCAATGTGTACGGCGGCGGCGCCTCCGAGGAGCTGGTGGGCCGCGCGGTGCGGCGGTACACCCGGCGCGAGGACGTCGTCCTGGCGACCAAGGCGGGCCTGCCGATGCACGACGGACCGGGCGGCTCGGGGCTGTCCCGGCGGGCGATCCTGGAGCAGGTCGACGGTTCGCTGGCTCGGCTCGGCACCGACCACCTGGACCTCTTCCAGCTGCACCGCTTCGACCCGGCGACCCCGGTCGAGGAGACCGTGGCGGCGCTGCGCGAGGTGGTGGCGGCCGGGAAGGTCCGGTACGTCGGGGCGTCCTCGATGTGGGCGTGGCGGTTCGCGAAGCTGCGGCACGCCGCGGCCCGGGACGGCGGCCCGGCCTTCGTGTCGATGCAGCACCAGTACAGCCTGGTGCAGCGCGAGGAGGAGCGGGAGATGTTCCCGCTGCTCGCCGACCAGGAGGTGGGCAGCCTGGTGTGGTGCCCGCTGGCCTCGGGTCGGCTGGCCCGCCCGTATGGGCAGTCGACGGCCCGATCGGCCGGGGACCAGGTGGCCGGGCGGTTCTTCGCGGACGTCGACCGGCCGATCGTGGACGCCGTGCAGTCCGTCGCCGAGGCCCGCGGGGTGCCGATGGCGCGGGTCGCACTGGCCTGGGTGCTGGGCAATCCGGTGGTCACCGCCCCGATCGTCGGCGCCACCCGACCGGGCCACCTCGACGACGCGGTGGCCGCGTTGGACGTCCGGTTGACCGGGGCGGAGGTGACGGCGCTGGAGACGCCGTACACGCCCCGGCTGCCGACCGGCTTCTGAGTCGAACCGCCGAACCGCCGAGCGGCCGCGCGGCGCGCCCGCCCGGTTTCCCGAGGGGTGGCTCCTGACGGACGTCCGGCTCGGCTCAGCCCACGTCGTCCGGTCCGGTGAAGTCCGGCGAGGTGTAGCCGGGGCCGGTGAAGTCGGGCGGGGTGAAGGCGGCGGGCCGGGGGGCGTGGCCGTCGGGGTCGGTGAGGCCGTCCGGGCCGGGGCTGGTGAAGGCGGGCGGGGTGTAGCCGGGGCTGCTGAAGTCGGGGCTGCTGAAGCCGGGTGCGGGTCGGCCGGGGACGGCGGGCAGATGGGTGAGCAGGTAGGGCAGCAGCCCGCGCTCCCGCAGGGCGGTGCGCCACTCGTGGCGGGCGGCGGCGAGTTCGGCGGCCAGCTCCCGGTCGGTGCCCGCCGGGACGGCGGCGGCGCCGTCGCGTATGGCGGTGAGGAGCAGCCCGGTGATGCCGACGGCCATCGCGGCGACTCCGGCGGCGAGCGCCACCCAGCCGGCGGTGACCAGGGAGCGGGCGAGGGGGAGCCCGGAGTCGGCGGCGCGCAGCAGGTAGCCGATCAGCAGCAGGGCCAGTGCGGCGGCCCAGGCGAGGATCGGGGTGAGCACGGTGAGGACGGGGAACAGCCCGGCGCCGCCGTTGGCGGAGCGCAGCTGGCTGAGCAGGCTGGGGGCGTACGGTTCGACGCCGGCCGGCGGCGGGGGCGTGGCGCGCAGGTTCTCGCGCAGCGCGGTGTAGTGGGCGTACTCGGTGGCGGCCGCGGCGTTGATGCGGTCGGCGTCGCGCAGCGCGCGGACGCGCAGCTGGTCGGCGGTGAGCGCGCCGGGGGCGCGCAGGGCGGTGAGGACGGTGCGGTCGCGCAGGGCTTCGCCGAGGAGGCGCTCGTACTCCGGGCGGTCCTCGGCGAGCAGCGGCGGGGGGTTGGACATGGGGACCCCGTTCATGCGGACTCCGATCGGCATCGCGGAGGGACGCGCATCGAGGACGCGGGGACCCTCAGGAGGCCGAAACGGGCGCGGAGGCGGGCCGCCGGACGGGCGGCCGGGTGTGGTGTGCCTCATGGTAGGGGCGGGTGCAGCCGTGCTGACAGTCGGTTTCCGGAATTTCGCGCCCCGGACCGCGCGCGCGTGGCGGCCCGAGCGCCGGGAACAACTGTTCGAGTATTGGCGGGAGTTGACTACCGGTCGGGTGGTCAGATCGGCAGCCGCGCGACCAGCAGACGCCCTTCCATGGTGACCCCGCCGTCCATCGCCACCGCCAGGTCGTCCGCGTAGACGTACGGCCCGGGGATGTGCGGCGGCTGCCCGTCGTCCGCGTGCGCCGCGCCGGTGAGGTACGGGATCGGGCTGTGCCCGTGCACGATCCGGGTGCCGCCGTAGGTGTCGAGCAGCTCGTGGACGGCCATCGGCCCGGCGTCGCCGCGGAAGGCGAAGCGCTTGGTGAAGCGGCGGAAGCAGTCCCACCACTCGTCCACGCTGCCGTCCGAGAGCAGGCTGTGCACCGCGTCGTTGACGTCGGGGATGGACTCGCCGTACTCCAGGTACGCGGTGGTGTCGGAGTGCAGCAGCAGGTGCCCGTCCTCCAGCGCGACGGCGGGCAGCCGGGAGAGCCAGCTGATGTGGTGGGCCTCCAGCCGGTCCAGGTCGTTCTGCTGGCCGCCGTTGAGCCGCCAGGCGGCGAGGAAGGAGGCGGTGCCGGCGGTGGACTGCACGGGCTCGTCGCCGTACTTGGCGGCGCCGAGGAAGAGCAGTTCGTGATTGCCCATCAGGGCGCGGCAGTAGCCACCGGCGGCGGCGGCCTCGGCGGCGAGCTGCATGACCAGGTCGATGACGCCGATGCCGTCCGGGCCTCGGTCGGTGAAGTCGCCGAGGAACCAGATCCGGGCCCGGCCGGCCGACCAGTGGCCGTCGGCGTCGATCAGGCCCTGGTGGCGCAGTTCGGCGCGCAGCTCCTCCAGGTAGCCGTGCACGTCGCCGACGACGTAGACCGGGCCGGGCGGCTCGTCGGGGCCGGGGGCCGGGTACGGGTAGGTCGGCGCGGCGGGGTCGGGCAGCGGCGGGCCGAGCTCGATGGTCGGCGGGTCGTCGCGGCCGGGGAGCTGGAGGGCGGGGGAGGGCTGGTCGGGCAGGGTGGGCTCGTAGCCGGCGCGGTCGTCGTAGCCGCTCTGGTCCTGGCTCTCGTAGGCGTCCTGGCCCTCGTAGACGTCCTGGTTCTCGTAGGCGTCCTGGCCCTCGTAGGCGCCGTCGTACTGTCCCTGGTGCGGGAACGCCGGGGCCTGGTCGGTGTTGAGCCCCTGGGCGTGCACGGTGTGGCCGTGTCCCTGACCGTCCGCGGGCCAGTGCTGCTCCAGGTAGCGGGCGCCGCCGTAGCCGCTGTAGGTCTCCGCGTCGTACGGCGTGCCCTGGTAGCCCTGGGCGGGCTCGGGTTCGTAGTAGGTGCCGTACGGCAGCACATCGAGGTCCGGCTGGTGGCGGGGGCCTGAGTGGGGGTGCTCAGGTCCGGGGAAGCGGTCCTCGGGTGTCATTCGCCCATCATAGGAAGACCTCTCTCCCGCCGTCGTCACCTGGTGGGTATCCAATCCTCCGGAGCGTCAGCCGGGCGGTCCCGCAAGGTCCGTTTTGTCCCGGCTCGGTATGGTCTCGTCGGCGCCTCGACGGGGTGTCGGCCCGGGCCGAGTGGGGTCTAGACCTCACCCGGGGGTCGGGGCGGGCTGACGGTGGTGCGCGGACTCCGCCGCTGGGAGGAGGCGCGGACGATCAGCTCGGTGGGCATCAGGGTGCCCGGCGGCGGGCCGTTCCCGGCGGTGCGGAAGCGCGGCGGGAAGAGCCGGGCGATGTCCACGCCCGTCCCGGAGTCGACGCCCTCGATGGCGTCGATGAGCAGGTTGACCACGGTGGTGCCGATCTTGCGCGGCTTGAGCGAGAGTGTCGTGATCGGCGGTTCGGTGGCGGCGTAGACGTCGCTCTCGCTGCAGCAGACCAGCAACAGGTCGTCCGGCACCCGCAGGCCGTAGCGGCGCGCGGCGGCGAGCAGGTCGGTGCCGTTGGGGTCGAACAGTCCGTAGACGGCGTCCGGCCGGTCCGGGCGGGCGAGCAGCCGGTCGGCGGCCACCGCGCCGGCCGCCGGGTCGTGCGCCGGGTAGGCCTCGTACACCGGCTCCTGGCCGACCTTGGCGCACCAGCCGAGGTAGGCCTCGGTGGAGAGCCGGGTGTAGGTGTCGGTGCTGGTGCCGGTGAGCAGGCCGATCCGGCGGGCTCCGGCCTCGGAGAGGTGGTCGAGGATGCCGAGCACGGCGGCCTCGTGGTCGTTGTCGACCCAGGCGGTGACCGGGCAGTTGCCGGGCTTGCCGTCGCTGACCACCGGGACGCCGGACCGGTACAGCTCGCTGACCAGCGGGTCCTGGTCGGGCGGGTCGATCACCACGGTGCCGTCCAGGGCGATGTTGCCCCAGACGTCGTGCCGGGAGGAGGCGGGCAGCACCACCAGCGCGTAGCCGCGGCCCAGGGCGGCGCTGGTGGCGGCCCGGGCCATCTCGGCGAAGTACGCGAACTCGGTGAAGGTGAAGGGTTCTTCGCCGTAGGTCGTGACGGTCAGCCCGATCAGGCCGGACCGTCCGGTGCGCAGGGTGCGGGCGGCCGCCGAGGGGCGGTAGCCGAGGCGCTCGGCGACCTCGCGCACCCGGCTGCGGGTCTCGTCGGGCAGGCGGCCCTTTCCGTTCAGCGCGTCGGAGACGGTGGTGATCGACACTCCGGCGGCTGCTGCCACATCCCGGATGCCGGCCCGCTCCAAACGCCGTGAGGTGGTGGGACGCCGACCGCTCTGGTTGGCTGCTGCTGTCATGGCGGACCGATCGTATGGCTCCTGACAAGGGTCTGTGACCGGCGCATCGGGAGCCTTTGGAGATACGTTTCTCCGCTAGTGAGCCGGGGTGCGCCCCTTCGATACCCGCTCGAAACCAGCCGTCTTACCTCTGACATGTGCCATGGGAACCAGGCAGAATGGCTGATCTGCGTCTGTAACCCGTCCGGGCATCTCACTCCTACGGGTGAGGGCCGGTCGGTATCGTGCAAGGCACCCGACCGGGGTGGTCCGGGCGCGTTCCGAGTTCCCGGGGCATGGCGGTGATCCCGACCGTGGCACGGCGGGCGGACCGGAGAGACACGAAGGAGTACGACCGTGAGCAGTGGTACGTCAGCGCAGGGCCCGCGCCTGCGGCCGACCCTGGACGGCATCCCCACCTACAAGCCCGGCAAGCCGGCCGGCGCCGATGCCTACAAGCTGTCCTCGAACGAGAACCCCAACAACCCGCTGCCGGGTGTGCTGGAGGCGGCGGTCGCGGCGGCCGGCTCGTTCAACCGCTACCCGGACATGGGCGTCGGTGAACTGACCGCGGAGCTGGCCGCGCGCTTCGGCGTGCCCGCCGAGCACATCGCCACCGGCACCGGCTCGGTCGGCGTCGCCCAGTCGCTGGTCCTGGCCACGGCCGGCCCGGGCGACGAGGTGATGTTCGCCTGGCGCTCCTTCGAGGCCTACCCGATCATCACCCAGATCGCCGGTGCCACGCCCGTCCCGGTGCCGCTCACCGCGGGCGGCGACCACGACCTGGACGCGATGCTGGCCGCGATCACGCCGAACACCCGGCTGATCTTCGTCTGCAACCCCAACAACCCCACCGGCAACGTGATCCACCGCGCCGAGCTGGAACGCTTCATCGACGCCGTGCCGAGCGACGTCCTGGTGGTCGTCGACGAGGCGTACATCGAGTTCATCCGCGACCCCGAGGTGCCCAACGGCATCGACCTCTACCGCGACCGCCCGAACGTCTGCGTGCTGCGCACCTTCTCCAAGGCGTACGGCCTGGCGGGCCTGCGGGTCGGCTTCGCGATCGCCCACGAGCCGGTGGCGAACGCGCTGCGCAAGACCGCCGTCCCGTTCGGCGTCAGCCAGCTCGCCCAGGACGCCGCGGTCGCCTCGCTGCGCTCGGAGCAGGCGCTGCTGGAGCGGGTGGAGGCGCTGGTCGAGGAGCGCAACCGGGTGGTGGCCGGGCTGCGCGCCCAGGGCTGGGAGATCCCGGACTCGCAGGCCAACTTCGTCTGGCTCTGGCTCGGCGAGCGTTCGACGGAGTTCGCCGCGGCCTGCGCCGAGGCCGGCGTGATCGTCCGGCCGTTCCCGGAGGGCGTGCGGGTGTCGATCGGGGAGGCCGAGGGCAACTCGATCTTCCTGTCGGTGGCGGAGGCGTTCCGCAAGGAGATCAACGGCTGACGTCCTCCGGTTCGCAGGGGCGCACTCCACGGGGGTGCGCCCCTGCGGCGTCCCCGGGCCGGCCGTCTGAGGATGCGCTGCCGGATGGCTGGGGATCGCTGGGAGGGCGCTGGGAGTTCGGCCAACGGCTGGCCAGGCCCGGGCCAAGGCGTCCGCGCTGGGTGAGCGATAAGTCCGCAATGCCCGGATCCGGCCGGTCAGTCTTCTCCCAGCTCGTGCCCAGAGCTCCGCAAGAGCGCCCGGCGAAGCTGTCCGCCATGAAGGTGCTCCCACGGCGGCGAGGCGCCGTCCTCGTCAACTCCGCGCTCGGCGTGGCCCTGCTGGGCGGTGCGGCCCTGGTGTACGCCACGGTCGACGGCAGCGGCGGCACGGCTGCGGCCAAACCCGTCGCCCGTACCGCGACCGTCGCCAAGGGGACGGTCCTGGCCACCGTGTCCGGAACCGGCACCCTGGTCTCGCCGACCGACGCGGCCCAGGACTTCACCACCGGCGGGCGGCTCACGGCCGTCAAGGTCGCGGTGGGGGATGCCGTCAAGAAGGGGCAGGTGCTCGCGACCGTCGACACCACGGCGGCCCAGCAGCAGGTGGACGCCGCGCAGGCGGCCCTCACCACGGCCAACGCCAATCTCACGAAGGCGCAGGCCGGGGTCACCACGACGACCACCGAGCCGCTGCCCCAGACCTCCGCTCCCTCGCCCGCACCCTCGGGTGCGGCGTCGGGCAGCGGCGGCGGTCGCGGGGCGGGCGGGAGCAGTGTGCCCGCCCCGCAGACCACCACCATCACCACCACCAAGGTCGACGACGCGGCCGTCGCCCAGGCCCAGCAGCAGGTCGCCACCGCGCAGACCAACCTCACCAACGCCCAGGCGGCGCTGGCCGGCACCACCCTGACCGCGACGGTGGACGGGACGGTCGCCTCGATCTCGGCGAAGGTCGGCGACACCGTCGGGGCCTCCGCCTCCGCCTCCGGATCCTCGTCCTCCTCCGGGGCCAAGTCGACCGGTACGAGCGCCGGTTCCGGCTCCCCCAGCGGCTTCATCGTGCTGACCAACCCGACCGGGATGCAGGTCACCGCCAACTTCTCCGAGCTGGACTCGCTCAAGCTGAAGAAGGGCGAGGCGGCCTCCGTCACCCTGAACGCGCAGTCCGACACCAAGCTCAACGCGACCGTCCTGTCGGTCAGTTCGCTGCCGTCGAGCAGCTCCGGCGGTGCCGCCGGTTCGTCGGCCGTCCAGTACGCGGCCACGCTGCAGCTCAGCGGCGACACCAGCACCCTGCGCACCGGCCTCAGCGCGACCGTCCAGGTGATCACCGGCGAGGCGGACAACGCGCTCTCGCTGCCCACCTCCGCCCTGTCGGGCACCGGAACCTCGCGGACCGCGACCGTGGTGCACACGGACGGCAGCTCCGAGCGGGTCACCGTCGGGGTCGGCGTCGAGGGCGACAGCACCGTGCAGGTCGTCTCCGGGCTGAAGGAGGGCGACAAGGTCGAACTCCCCACCACCAGCGGCGGCAACGGCTTCCCGAACGCCTCCTTCCCGGGCCTCGGCGGCGGGGCGGGCGGCCGGGGCGGCGGCGCCGGCGGCGCAGGCGGCTTCCCGGGTGGTGGTGGCGGTGGCTTCTCGGGCGGTGGCGGCGGCGCCGGCGGCGGCCGCGGCGGTAAGGGCTGAGCATGCAGCACGTCATCGACAAGCGCGTCCCCGCGCATCCCGTACCGGTGATCCGGATCAGCCGGCTCACCAAGTCGTACGGGCACGGCGACGCCACCGTGCACGCCCTGCGCGGCCCGGACGACCCGGCGACCGGCGGCCCGATGGGCGTCAGCCTGGACATCGAGCAGGGCGACTACGTCGCGGTGATGGGCAGCTCGGGCTCCGGCAAGTCCACCCTGATGAACATCCTCGGCTGCCTGGACGTCCCGACCTCCGGCCGCTACCTGCTGGACGGCATCGACGTCGGCCACCTCGACGAGCAGCAGCTCTCGCTGGTCCGCAACCGCAAGATCGGCTTCGTCTTCCAGTCCTTCAACCTGGTGCCCCGCACCACCGCCCTCGCCCAGGTCGAGCTGCCGCTCGCCTACGCGGGCGTGCGCGCCGCCGAGCGGCGGCGCCGGGCGCTGGCCGCGCTGTCGCTGGTCGGGCTGGGTGAGCGCGGCGGGCACAAGCCCAACCAGCTCTCCGGCGGCCAGCAGCAGCGCGTCGCGGTGGCGCGCGCCCTGGTCACGGCCCCCGCGCTGCTGCTGGCCGACGAGCCCACCGGCAACCTCGACAGCCGTTCGACGGACGAGGTGCTGGCCCTGATCGACGGGCTCAACGCCACCGGCCGCACGGTCGTGCTGATCACCCACGAGGACGAGGTCGCCCGGCACGCCAAGCGGGTGCTGCGGCTGGTCGACGGCCAGATCGTGAGCGACGTCCGGCAGGCGCCCGCGGACGGGCCGCCGCCCTTCCTGCACCAGATGGGAGTGCCGGCGTGATCCTCTGGCAGACGCTCCGCTTCGCGGTCGGCGGCCTGGCCGCCAACAAGGTGCGCTCGGCGCTCACCATGCTGGGGGTGCTGATCGGTGTCGCCTCGGTGATCCTGCTGCTGGCGGTCGGCAACGGCTCGTCCCAGGCGGTGAAGGACTCGATCACCTCGCTCGGCACCAACTCGCTGACGGTCAGCGCTGGTTCGGCGGCCGGTGGCTCGCGGGCCACGTCCTCGGTGAAGAAGCTGACGGTCGCCGACGCCAAGGCGCTGGCGAGCGACGGCGACTCCTCGGCGATCAAGTCGGTCGCACCGGTGGTCACCACGAGCGGGACGGCGCTGTACGGCGACATCTCGTACAGTCCCGGCTCGATCGTGGGCACGTACCCGGCGTACTTCGAGACCTCCAACCAGAAGGTCGCGCACGGCGAGTACTTCACCGATGACGACGTGCTGGGGTCGCGCAAGGTCGCGGTGCTCGGCGCCACGACGGCCAAGCAGCTGTTCGACACCGAGGACCCGGTCGGGAAGAAGATCGTGCTCGGTGGCACGCCGTTCACGGTGGTGGGTGTCCTGCAGGCCAAGGGCGGCAGCGGCTTCACCGACCCGGACGACGTGGTGATCGCGCCGCTGCCGACGGTGCAGAACGCGTTCACGGGCTTCGGGCCGGTCAACCAGATCCTGGTGCAGGCCTCGTCGGCCGACACGACGACGGCGGCGCAGTCGGAGATCACCCGGGTGCTGCTCGGGACGCACGCGATCACCGACCCGACGAAGGCGGACTTCCGGATCACCAACCAGGCGTCCCTGCTGACCGCCCGGGAGAGCACGACGAAGACCTTCACCGTGCTGCTGGGTGCGGTGGCGGCGATCTCGCTGCTCGTCGGCGGGATCGGGATCACCAACATCATGCTGGTGACGGTGACGGAACGAACGCGTGAGATCGGCATCCGCAAGGCGCTGGGTGCGCCGAGGGCCGTGATCCTCGGGCAGTTCCTGACCGAGTCGACGCTGCTGTCGGTGGTCGGCGCGGGGTTGGGCGTGGCGGCCGGGATCGCCGGCTCGCACTTCAGCATCGTCGGCATCAAGCCGGTGGTGATCCCCGAGTCGGTGCTCGGCGCGTTCGGCATCGCCGTCGCCATCGGGCTGTTCTTCGGCAGCTACCCCGCCAACCGGGCCGCCTCGCTGCGGCCGATCGACGCCCTCCGGCATGAGTAGGAGCAGTTCTTCGATGAATCAGGCCGATCAGGTTGCACTGCTCGCCACTCCGCCGGACGCGCGGGACGTCAGTGGGGAGCTGGCGGCGCCGCCGAGGCGGAAGCTGCCTTGGCTGAGCTTGGTGCTGGCGGGTGGAGTGATCGCCACCGTGGCTTTCGCCGGCGGGGTCTGGTACCAGCAGGGGCAGGCTCCGAGCGGGAAGTCCTCCTCTCCTCGGGCTGCTTCGGCTGCTGCCCCTGCGGCGGGCGGGTACGGGCAGGGCGGCGGGCGCCGAGGTGGTCAGGGCGGCCAGGGTGGTCAGGGCGGACAGGGCGGCTCGCAGCCCGGTTTCGCGCGGGGCACCGTCAAGGCCGTGGACGGCAACACCGTGTACCTGACGGATGCCAACGGCAACACCATCAAGGTGACGACGGCGGACTCGACCAAGGTCCAGCTCAACAAGGAGGGCAAGGTCGCCGACCTCCAGCCCGGCCAGAGTGTGACGGTCGTCGGCACGCCGGACTCCAACGGCGGCTACAACGCCAGCCAGCTCGTCGAAGGCGCCGCTGCCGGCGGTTTCGGTGGCGGTGGCGGTGGCGGTGGCTTCGGAGGCGGTAACCGGAACCCGTCCGGCGGCTGACCCGGAGCCGTCGGACGCCCGCGAGGCCCTCGCCCTGTTTGGGGCGAGGGCCTCCGCCTGTTCAGCGGGGTTCTTCGCTGTCGTTGGGGCGCGGCATCTTCAGGGTCGCGATCACACCGAGGACCACGGTGGCGAGCGCGAGGGCCAGGAGGGCGAGGAGGACGGCGCCGACGAAGAACCTCACGGGGTCCACGCCTCGTTCCGGTCCAGGTCGCGGAGCAGGTGGAGGAGGTTGAGGAGGGTGCTGACAGGCGCGTTGCCGAAGTCGACCAGGATGCGGCCGTCGAGCGTGGTCTCGGGGGTGGCGGCGGAGCCCCAGAGGAGTCCGTGCGGGATGCCTCGGCGGTGCAACTCGCCCAGGAGGGCAGTGATCTGGGGTCTGGTGTAGTCGCGCATCCGGGGGTCGTCGGGGGCGATGGGCGCGCGGGTCACGAGGCGAAGTCCAGCTCGTACCAGACGCTCTTGCCGCGCTTCTGGGGGGCGACGCCCCATCGGTGGGTGAGGCCCTCCACGAGCTGGAGGCCACGGCCCGTTTCGGCGAGGTCGGCGGGCGTGCGCTGGTGGGGGAGGGCGTCGGACTCGTCGGAGACGGAGACGTGGAGGGTGCGGCCGAGGATGGAGAAGAAGACGACGGGGGCGGTGGTGTCGCCGTACCGCCAGGCGTTGACGATCAGCTCGGCGAGGGCGAGTTCGGCGTTGAAGATGGTCTCGGGGTCGCAGTTGCTGCGGGTCAGGGCGTTGCGCAGGGCCTGCTTGGAGAGGGTGAGCGAGGGGGTGTTACGGGTGCACACGGGAACCTCCGTGAGGCGGTGGTGTGAGGAGGAGACGACGGATGCGCCGCCGTGAGCCAGGCCACGAGTGGTTGCTCTTCGGTGCGCGGGCAGCAGGCGCCTACTGCCCTGAATGCAGGCATTACTGACGATCCGTCGGATCGAGCTGTGAACGACGATAACTCACGGTCATGGAAAATTTTCCATGGAACTCAAATATTCCCTCGATCGTGGCCAACCGCCCCAGATGGACCCGCGTCCGGCAGGCGCGGCAGACTGGGGTCTATGGCTCGTACGAACCCCACACTTCGTCAGCGCAGGCTGGGAACAGAGCTGCGAAGGATGCGAGAGCAGGCTGGCCTCGGTGGCAGCCAGCTCGGCCGTGCGGTCGGCATGAACCCGGCCCAGGTGACGCAGATGGAGTCGGGGAAGATCGGCATCAGCGTGGAGCGGTTGCACACGATCGCGACCACATGCATGTGTTCCAACCAGCCTCTGATCGACGCGCTCGCCGACATCATCACCGAGCGAGGCAAGCCCGGGTGGTGGGAGGAGTATCGAGAAACGCTGGCAACGGACTTCCTGGACATCGCCGAACTGGAAGGTCATGCTCGTCGACTCTCGGTCTACGGGACCACCTTCATCCCGGGGCTGCTCCAGGCCGGTGCCTACACGGCTGCGTTGTTCGCTCAGGCCTATCCACCGCCGCTCCGCCACGAGGTCGATCTCAAGACGGCCTTCCGCATGCAGCGACAGCGCATCATCCGATCTGGAGCGACGCCGTACTCTGCCTTCATTCACGAGGCGGCACTGCGCATGCAGTTCAGTGATCCGAGGGTCAACGTCGAGCAGATCGACGCTCTCATCGCGGACTCGGAGCAGCCCAGCATCTCCGTCCGAGTCGTGCCATTCGCTGCCGGTGCTGTTCCGAGCCCATGCGAGAACTTCACCTATGCCGAAGGGCCGATCACTGACCTGGACGCGGCGCAGATGGACACCGGTCATGGCGGTCAGCTCTTCGACAGTCCAGCCCACCTCACAAGGTTCCGAGCCCTCCTTGCCATGATGGACTCCACGGCGCTCTCCGAAGAGAAGTCACGTGACCTCATGCAGTCGATCAAGGAAGAAATGGCAGGCCAGCATGTCTAGCTCCGCGTGGCAGAAGTCCAGCTACTCGGCCTCAAGCGACAACTGTGTCGAGGTGCGTGCCATCGATGGGTTGATCGAACTCCGTGAGTCCGACGAGGGCGATGTCATCGTCCGCACCACGCCCCTCAAGTTCGCCAAGTTCCTCCAGGGCGCGCAGGCGGGCGAGTTCGACCACCTGATCGCCAACGTCTAGCGAATCGTTCCGGTGGCCCCTTGCTCTTCGCAAGGGGCCGCCGGGTAAGGCCGCAGGGTGGGTCTGGGCCCACCCCAGGTGTGGGGCCAGACCGGTGTTGGCCCGATCGCCTGCTCCGTAACGTCGTTACCACCACGACACGGAGGACAGAAACATCGCGATGACCGCGACGGCGACCCTCGGCAACTCCCGTACCCAGGACGCCTTCACCACGGCGAAGAAGTGCATCACGCTGTTCGGTGCGGTCGGCGTCATCACCCTCGCGACGGTCGCCGTGATGGCCTGGCTCGACCACGGGACGACGCCGTTCATGTGGATCCGCGGCGTGATCTTCCCGGCCCTGGCCCCGGTGCTCCTGCGTGTGACCGCCCGTGCCGAGGGCGGCTCCGCCAAGGCCTTCGACCGTATCCGGACCATCTCCACCGTGATGCCGATCGCCATCATCGCCGTCGACCTGATCCCCGGCATCTGCCCGGCCTGGTACGCCGTCCTTCAGGGCCTGTCCGCCCTCGCCCTGATCCCCGTCGCGATCCTCACCCGCACCTCCGCCTTCCCCAAGACGAAGTGAGCACAGGAACTCGACCCACCCGACTTCCCACGCGGTCCCCGCTACGGCCCTCGCGCTCAGCCGCGCGAGGGGTCGCATCCGTTCGCGAACTGGTGGTCCCAGTAGGGAGATTGACCTGCCTGTTCCTCCTCGCGGGCGAGCCGCTGACGAGTCTATGCAGGAACGTGAATGCCACTTGCCGGGCTCACCTGCGCTCCCTAGGGTCCTAGTCACCAATCCGCATAAGAACGTGGAGGGGAACAGTGGAGCTCAAGAGGATCGCAGGTGGCGACCCGGACTGCCGTAACGACGACTGCCCGACGGTCTACACCACGGACCGAGGCACCATCGCCGTCCAGGGCTATACGGTCGAGCGGCAGACCCCCGAGGGCGAGGCCGTAGTGGAGATCCCCGAGGACGTGTTGAGGGAGGCGTTTCGTGCTCTTGGATGGTGACGCCTGGCGCACCTTCTTCGACTCTTTCGAGCGCGAGGCATTTCGCGTGGAAACCCGGAGTAGCTACGCCATGCCTGGCGAGGACGAGGAGTTCCAGGAGTTCCTGGCGACGGGAGAGCTCCATATCCCGGAAGACGATCCGTGGCTCGCCCGCGTGCGGAACTACCGTGCGAGCGGTCGCCGGATCGGGCGGGTACACATCCTGACCAGACCGCTGTCCGACTACCTGCGCTACGAGTTCGCCGCGTACGCCTACAACGTCAAGGCCGGCGAGGACATCCGCATCCTGGACCTGACCGAGCGGGAGGACCCCGGCCTGCCGGACCAGGACTTCTGGATGTTCGACGACACCAAGGTGGTCGACATGAGGTACCGGCCGGACGGTACGCAGATCGGCCGAGATCTCCTGGAAGACCCGGACCTGGAACAGTATCGGCGTTGGCGTGATCTGGCGGTGTCCCTCTCGGTCCCGTTCGCGGAGTACACCGCAGATTGACCCTCGATCCCGGTAGGGCCGGAGAACAACGTCGAGACCTTGCAGCGGCGGTCAAGGATCTCCGGCGTGCCTCCGGCCTTTCCGGTGAACGGCTGGCCGTGCGTTGTGGCATGAGCCAGAGCAAGATCTCTCGGATCGAGACCGGGAAGGCCTTGCCGTCAGTTGTCGATGTCCAGCAGATCATCAACGCGCTGGGCGTCGATGACGATCTGGCTCGGGAACTGCTTGAACTGGCCAGCGCGGCCAATGCCGAGTACGAGGACGTTCGGGCATCGGTCCGTCGTGGACTGCATCTTCGGCAGCGTGAACTGGCCACCCTCGAAACCAGGGCCGAGCACATCCGCTACTTCTTGCCGGCCATGCCGTCCGGGCTGCTTCAGACACCCGAGTACATGCGCACAGCCATGAGCCCGCCGATCGACCCTGTCGACGGTGATGTGTCCCAAGCCATCGCACTGAAGCTTGAACGACAGGGCATTCTCTACGACGAGAGCAAGCGTTTCGACTTCCTGCTGACCGAATCGGCTGTCCGCTGGAAGCTGTGCGCTCCTGCGGTCATGGCAGTTCAGCTGGACCGGATCGCCTCCATCTCTCGACTTCCGAACGTCAATGTTGGAATCATCCCGCTGACTGCCCAGATCTCCGATGTGCCATTCCATATCTTCACGGTCTACGATGCCAATCTGGTAACCATCGAACTCTTCACCGGGCGCGTTGTTCTGCGCGACCCGAAGGACATAGATCACTATCGGCGGCTGTTTGATTTCTTCTATGTGAATTCGCGGCGCGGTGCCGGTGCCAGAGTCCTGCTGGAACAGTGGTCCGAGGAGTTCCGGCGGGGCTCGTAGGGCAGCAGGTTCACACCGCTTCCAAGGTGGAGTGAACCGCAGGAAGTCGGCCGGTCCAACCTCCTGTGCCAAGGTCTCGGACCTGGGCGACCTGGTCGCTGTCGCGGGTGTCGCGATGTCTTTATGTGATATCGCGAATATCATTGAGCGGCTGTCGGTAATTCCCCTAATCTGCTTCTCGCTCACATCGCCGGGCGAAGGGGAGACAAGCGTGTCCGCTGCCATCAGGTGTGCGGGATTGCGGGCCGATCGTGCGCGCCGCGCGGTCGGCCCGCCGGACGAAGGGTGAGCCATGAAGAAGATCGCTGCGAAGCTCTGGCGGATCATTCGTGGTCCGATGCAGTGGCGCGTGTTGTGGCTGTGGCACTCGAAGTTCATGGTCGGCGTGACGGGCATCGTCCGCGACCAGGACGGCCGGGTGCTGCTGCTGAAGCACCGGATGTGGCCGGAGGGCCGGCAGTGGGGCCTGCCGACCGGCTACGCGAACGCGGGCGAGAGCTTTGAGGACACGATCGTGCGTGAGGTCCGGGAGGAGACCGGACTCATGGTGAAGGTGTGCGAGCTGGCACACCTGAAGAGTGGCTACAAGCTACGCGTTGAAGTTGCCTACGAGGCCCTGTACGTGAGCGGACAGATCAAGGCGGCCTCGTTCGAGATCCTGGAGGCTCAATGGTTCTCACCGGACAATCTCCCCGAGGGAGTGCAGGATTCGCACCGGCAGTTGATCAGGCGTCGGTCGTACTGACCCTCGGCCGCTCGCTCACACCGTCCTGCCTGGGCCCGAACGAATACCTGGGTGGCGGCGCGGCCGAGCGTGCCGAGCTGGCCCATCTGCTGGCCGCGCGGCGGGCGACTGCCGCACTCGACCGGGCGCACCCGCACGTGACGTTCTCGCTGCTTCACTGGGTGCTGGACACCTGGCTCGACCAGGAATCCCGGGAGGTGTTCCGTCAAGGGGCGGATCTACTGGCCAACCGTTACCGGGTGTTGGGGCTGAGTCAACTGCTCCCGATCGATCGGGTGTGGGTCGGGGTGCGCTCGACCCGGCCCGACGCGTTCGGCGGCTTCCACTACCCGAACCAGGGCTACCGGCACGAGCAGTTGGCGTCGGTCATCACGAGGTACGGGCGGCTGAACGATCCACAACTGGCGTCGCCGGAGCTGGTCGCGCTCGATCTCCTGCGGGCCTACGCGCACGACTGCCTGCATTGGGGGTCGTTCCGGGAGTACCGACTCCGGGGCGGGCAGGTTATTCGAAGCCGCTATGGAATCAACCGGGTTGATCCACAAGGGCGAACGTACTCGGCGCGGGACAGCAGCGGTACTGCCTCGACGCGGAACCTGGGCATCGTGATGGAAGGGGCAACCGATCGCGAGGCCCGGACGATTGCCGCCGCTGTGGCCGACCGCCTTGGTCTGGCCGAGCGCATCGCATCGCCGGACCAGGTGGCATTCCGGGACACCACAGGCCGGCTGGAGCCGAGCGACTTCGATGACGCCGACTCAGACATTGCCAACCGCTTCCACCTGGCGATGTCCGGATACGAGCGCGGCGTCGGCGCGCGCTATCAGCGCTTCCTTGCCGAAATGGCCGGCACCGATGCGGACATGTTGCACACGCTCATCATCGCCGCCGTGATCAGCGGTGACCTTTCCGGCCTGATGAGTTGGCTCGATGAGCGGCACGGGCCCGAAGCGTTCCGTCGCACCTTCCGCTCACCGGCTTACACAGGGCCTGACCCGAACAAGTAGGGACGCAGCACCGGGCCCATCACTGCCGCCATCTATGACTACCTGGAAGGGGCCGACCCCGCATGACGACCGCCCACTACGACGAAGCACAACTCCTGCAAGCGCGGATCGCCCTGGCCTCGGAGGTCGAGCGCGGGTGTGCCGTGCTGTCCTCGCGGGTGGTCGAGGCGTTCCTGAACGTGCCCCGGCATCCGTTCGTCCCGGTGTTCTACCGGGAGGAGGGCGGGCTCCACCGGCCTTGGTGTGCAGCGGATGTGGCGGATGAGGCCTGGCTTCGGGAGGTGTACGCGGACCAGGTGCTCGTCACCGAGGTGGACGGCGTGCACGCGGAGGACGCCGGGCCGGAGGGGCGGCGCGGGGTGGCGACCTCCTCGTCCACGCTGCCGAGCCTGATGGCCGACATGCTCGACGCGCTGGATGTCCGGCCCGGGGACCGGGTGTTGGAGATCGGGACCGGGACGGGCTACAACGCTGCCCTGCTCTGTCACCTCGCAGGAGCGTCCGGCGTCACCACGGTCGACCGCACCGACCAACTGGTGGGCACCGCCCGCAGTCGGCTGCACCAGGCCGGCTTCGAGCCGACCGTCGTCCGGGCCGACGGAGCCGACGGACACCCGAGCGGCGCGCCGTACGACCGGATCATCGCCACCTGCTCCGTCCGCCGTCTCCCTCAGGCCTGGCTCGACCAGTGCGCTCCGGGCGGTCTCATCGTTGCTCCGATGGGTGGTGCGGTGGCTCGGTTGACCAAACTGACGGACGGACGCGCGGTCGGGCGTTTCCTCCACCGCCCGGCCGCCTTCATGCCGCTGCGGTCCGGCGAAGGCACTTGCCGGCGGGTCCCGGAACCGGAGGCGGGACGTCAGCGGATCACCGAGATCAGCGCCCGAGTACTGGATGATCCCGGATTCTCCTTCTGGGCAGGCCTTCACCTGAGGCCGACGGTCATCCGCGACGGCAGCAACCTCCACGACCCCGCAGATGGCTCGGTGGCCCATGGACAGGACCACCCCGACGGCTCGTCCACCGTCGCGCTCACCGGCCCGCACGACCTCTGGCAGACCATCGAGGCGGCTCATCGAACCTGGCTCGCTCAGAACCGCCCCCGCCGGGAGTGGTTCACGGTCGAAGCCGCGCCGGAGGGGCAATTCGTGAGTCACACCGCTCCGGATGGCACGTCGGACCGCTGGGACTTCTGAATCGTTCCGGCGGCGCCTTGCTCCTCGGGTGCCGTCGGTTCATTCGGGCCCTGACCACTTCGCCCCGCCGAGCTTGTGCTCGGCGGGGCGAAGTGCTGCGGAGTGGTTGACGCTGCATTGCCGAAAATGGGGCAGGAACTCCCATAGAACGGAAAACTAGCCTCATAACCGGCAGGGCAGGTGCCGTCGGTCGGTTGGCCGGGCGGGGAGGGCGGGGGCCGCTCCACCGGCCTTGGAGCGAGCCGGCCGCCCCGGTGGATCGGGTGGGCGACGGGTCGCCCGAGCTCGGGACGGATTGCTCGGACGCATGCAACGTTTCGCCCCGCTCGCGGCATCAAAGAGATGACAGGGGCGCGGGAGGGGAGTGGCGCGCACGCGGGGTGAGTTGGTCCGGTTCAGTCTGCCGAATTTCGCCATATTCATTCAGTACGTACACGACTTGACTTGTTCGAGTCGATTCCGATGGCTGTTGCACAGCCGTGACAACTGTGCGCGAAAAACCGTTCGACCAGCGAGGTTCCAGGGTTAGCATTCCGGAATGGAATCGAATCTCCCTCCGATACGGAATTCGTCCGATGACGCGGATCTCCGCCCGTCCCGCAACGGGCCGCTTCGGCTGGCCCGCTTCGGGGCGACCTTCCTGGGTGTGAGTGTCCTGTCCGGTGTGCTGCTGGCGGGCCTCGCCCTGCCCGTCGCCGGCGGCATCGGGCTGACCGCCAAGAGCACGGCGGAGGGCTTCGACGAGATCCCCGACGACTTCAAGACTCCGCCGCTAGCCCAGGCGACGCAGATCTTCGATGCCAAGGGCGGTCTGATCGCCAAGGTCTACGAGCGTGACCGCACCGTCCTCACGGCCGACCAGATGTCGCCGTTCATGCGGCAGGCCCAGGTCGACATCGAGGACGCCCGGTTCTACGAGCACGGCGCCGTCGACCTCAAGGGCGTCCTGCGCGCGCTCAGCAAGAACGCGGAGAGCGGTACCGCCGCCCAGGGTGCCTCCACGCTGACCCAGCAGTACGTGAAGAACGTCAACGTGGAGAAGGCCGGCGACGACAAGGAGGCTGTCCTGGAGGCCCAGCGCAAGACCCTGGGCCGCAAGATCCAGGAGCTCAAGGTCGCGATCAAGCTGGAGGAGGACCTGCCGAAGGATCAGATCCTCACCAACTACCTCAACATCACCTTCTACGGGAACGGCGCCTACGGCGTGGAGGCCGCGTCCCAGCGCTACTTCAGCAAGAGCAACAAGGACCTGACCGTCGCCGAGGCCGCCACCCTCGCCGGGCTGGTGCAGAACCCGTCGTCCTACGACCCGAAGCTGCACCCACAGGCCGCGCAGAAGCGCCGGGACACCGTCATCGACAAGATGCTGGAGAACAAGCACATCACCGCCGACCAGGCCAAGGAGGCGAAGGCCGCCCCGCTGGGCCTGAAGTACAAGGACCCGCAGAACGGCTGCATCACCGCCAAGGCCGGCATGGGCTTCTTCTGCGACTACGTCCGCCACGTGGTCAAGCAGGACCCGGCCTTCGGCAAGTCCGCCGAGGAGCGCAAGAAGCTCTGGGACACCGGCGGTCTGAACATCTACACCACGCTGGACCCGGACAAGCAGGCCGCCGCCCAGAACGCGGTGAGCAGCAACGTGAAGGTCACCGACAGCGTCTCCGCCGCCGCCACCATGGTGGAGCCCGGTACAGGCAAGATCCTCGCGATGGCGCAGACCCGCCCGTACGGCTTGGTGACGGAGAAGAACCAGACCGTCGTCAACCTCAACGTCGACTTGGCGATGGGCGGCGGCAACGGCTTCCAGCCCGGCTCCACCTTCAAGCCGATCGTCGCGGCCGCGGCGCTGGAGGCGGGCCTGCCGGCGACCCAGCAGTACGACTCCCCGCACGAGCTCCCTTACCCGACGATGAAGACCTGCGAGGGGACCTGGAAGAACGAGGCCCGGCCCAAGACGGTGGTGCCCAACGAGTCCGCGAGCGAGAAGGGCCCCTACCAGCTGAAGATGGCGATGGCGCTCTCGGTCAACACCTACTTCGTGCAGATGGAGCAGGAGATCGGCCTCTGCGCGGTCAAGCAGATGGCCAACAAGCTCGGCATCACCACCAAGGCCAGCGGCAAGCCCCTGGAGGAGGTCCCCGCGATGGCCCTGGGCGTCGAGGAGATGAGCCCGCTGACCATGGCCAACGTGTACGCGACCTTCGCCGCCGAAGGCACGCACTGCAACACGATCGCCATCAACAAGATCACCACCGTGGAGGGCAAGGACGTTCCCGTCCCGGCCGGCCACTGTGAGAAGGCGTTCTCCGAGACGACGGCACAAGCGCTGAACACCGTCCTGAACGGCGTGACCGAGAACAAGGGCACCGGCGCGGCGCTCCACCTGGAGGACGACCGGCAGATCGCCGGCAAGACCGGCACCTCGGACCACAAGAAGGCCGCCTGGTTCAACGGCTACACCCCGCAGCTCGCCACCGCCGTCTGGCTCGGCGGCCCCGCCGGCGGCGTCGAGATGCGCGACATCACCATCAACGGCAAGTACCACACCGAGGTGTTCGGCGCCGACGGCCCCGGGCCGATCTGGCGGGATGCCATGAACCAGGCCCTGCGCGGCACGCCCGAGCAGTCCCTGCCGATGGTCGACATCCCCGACCCCGCGCCCAAGCCCGACCCGAGCAGCACCGGGACCAGCACGGGCTCGCCGACCGCCACCCCGACCGGCCCGCAGCACTGACCACGCCCACACCGGCGGCCCCTTGCTCCTCGCAAGGGGCCGCCGGCAGGTCGCCGCTCGGACCGCGTGGCCCGCCCGACCGAAGGTCACCGGGCCGGCACGGCCTACACTCCCCGCCATGACAGCCATAGACGTGGTGATCCGCCCCGCTGTCCCGGCCGACCTGGGCGCCGTGGCCGAGATCTACGCGCACTACGTCCGCGAAACCGTGATCACCTTCGACGAGACGCCGCCCGTGCCCGCCGTCTGGCGGCAGCGGTTCGAGGACCTCGCCGCCCGGGGGCTCCCGTTCCTGATCGCCGAGGCGTCCGGCGAGGTCGCCGGCTACGCGTACGCGGCTCCCTGGCGGCCCAAGCCCGCCTACCGGTACACCGCCGAGAACTCGATCTACCTCGCACCTGCCCACACCGGCCGAGGCCTCGGCAGTGCCCTGCTGGAAGCCCTGCTGGCGGCCTGTGGCAAGACTGACCTGCGGCAGGTGGTGGCCGTCATCGCTGACTCCGGCTCCGATGCCTCGGCCGCGCTCCACCGCCGGTACGGCTTCACCGACGCGGGCCGGCTGTCCGCCGTCGGCTTCAAGCACGACCGCTGGATCGACACCGTCCTGATGCAGCGCACCCTCGGCTGACGACTTCAGCCCGCGTTCAGGGTGATGGCCCGCACCGGGCAGGCCTCCGCCGCCTCTCGGACCAGCGGGTCGCCGGACCGGGCCGCGCCGCCCGGGAGGAGTTCCACGACGCCCTCGTCGTCCTGGGAGAACACCTCGGGCGCGTGCCGGGTGCACATGGCCGAGCCGATGCACCGGCCGGTGTCGAGCTCGATGTCCACAGCGCCTCCTACCAGGCGACCGGCAGCGCGGACAGGCTGCCCTGCAGCACGTACGGGGGATTGGCCCGCACCTGGTCGGCGGGTACGGCGAGCCGCAGGGTGGGGACGCGGCGGAGCAGGACGGTCAGTGCCGTCTCGATGACGGCCCGGGCGAGGTTCTGGCCGACGCACTGGTGGATGCCGTACCCGAAGGCGACGTGTCGGCCGGCCTTGCGGTGGATGTCCAGGGCGTCGGGCTCCTGCCAGGTGTCGGGGTCCCGGTTCATCAGCATCAGCGAGACGAGGACGCCGTCGCCGTCCCGGATGGTGTGCCCGGCGAGCTCGATGTCCGCGGTGGCGACGCGGGGCAGTACGTCCGCGACCGAGGTGAGCCGGGTGAGTTCGTCGACCGCGCCGGGCATCAACTCCGGCTCGCGGCGCAGCTTTTCGAGTTGATCGGGGTGTTCGAGCAGGGCGAGGGTCGCGGCGGCGATGGTGCTGGAGGTGGTGTCGTCGCCGCCGGTCAGCAGGATCGCGCAGAGCGCCACCAGCTGGTCGCCGGCCATGCCGCCCTCGTCCGGCCGGACCGCCAGGAGGTCGTCGATCAGCCCGGCACCGGGCTGCTGCTCCTTGCGCGCGATGAGGTCGCGCAGGCGGGTCAGGATCTCGCCGAAGAGCTTCCCGGCCTCCCCGGGGGCGTTCCCGTCGGAGGGGGCGAGCACCTGGCGGGTGCGCTCCGCGATGTAGCGCCCGTCGTCCTCAGGGACGCCCAGCAGCGCGAAGTTGGCCGCGCAGGCCAGCGGCAGCGAGTACGCGGAGACCAGGTCGGTCCGGTCGCCCCGGGCGAGCATCGCGTCGACCAGTTCCTCGGCGAACCCCTCGATCCTCGGCCGTAGCGCGGCGATCCGCCGGACGCCGAAGGCGGGGATCACCATCCGCCGCTGGTGGGCGTGTTCGGGGTCGTCGACGCCGCTGAGCGGGGGTGCGAACCCGGCCTCGGCCTGCTCGGCGGACTGCGGGGTCAGGGCGGGGAAGGACGGGTGCCGGACATCGACGGAGACCCGGGGGTCGAGCAGCAGGGCGCGGCCCTCCGCGCTCCCGGAGACCAGCCAGACCTCCCGGCCGTCGTACAGCGTCACCCGTGACAACGGTCCGTCCGCGCGCAGCTGTTCGTAGCCGTCGGGCATCCGGTAGGGGCAGTCGCGTGCCATCGGATAGGCGGGGGCCTCGCTCGATCGGCTGCCGGTGGCTGTCACGATCATCCTCACTTTCCGCCCGTCGAGGCGACCAGGAGTCGAGCCGGCGCTGATCGATCCCGGTGCGGATCGGGGGTCAACGGATCAATGGATCAATGGATCAATCATGCCAGATTCTTCGTTCGCGAATGGCAGGGTCCGAAAACCCCAACAGGCGTGTGTTTAAGTATGGTTGACGTTTCATCGGCGCGTTCAAAGTCGGGCCTGTACCGAGCCGGCCGGGCCTGAGGAGTGGGTCTGGACCCACCCCGGCTGTGGGGCCAGACCCGTGTCGGCCCGGTCGCCCGCTCCGTAGCGTCGTAGCCACAACGACACCACGACACGGAGGAACGGACACCATGGCCACGATCGAGCCGGCGAACCTCGACAACTCCCGCACCCGGGACGCCCTCACCACCGCGAAGAAGTGCGTCACGCTCTTCGGCGCCGTCGGCGTCATCGTCCTCGCCACCGTCGCCGTGACGGCCTTCCTCGGCCACGGGACGACGCCGTTCATGTGGATCCGCGGCGCTCTCTTCCCCGCGATCGCCCTGGTGCTGCTCCGCATCCTGGCCCGCGCCGCCGAGGGCTCCTACCGGGCCTTCGACCGCGTCCGGACCCTCTCCACCCTGATGCCGATCGCCATCATCGGCGTTGATCTGATCCCCGGCCTCTGCCCGCCCTGGTACGCCGTCATCCAGGGCCTTTCCGCCCTCGCCCTGGTCCCGGTCGCCGTCCTCACCCGTGGTGCCGCCCTGAGCGCCGCCTTCCCCAAGCCCAACTGACGCTCCACGCCCCGCAGATGGCCGGTCCGCACCCGCGGCACCCGGCCATCCGGCGTTTCCGGCCGGTACGGCCCTTCCGGGGACCCCACCGCACCCTCGGCGCGGTCTCCGTCGACGGCGCCTACCTCACCGACCCGATCGACGACGCCACCCGCGCCCAGGTCCGGCAAGGGGCCGCCGCGCCCGTTGCTCACACCGCGGCGGTCAGCAACTTCCGGACGTGTTCCGCCGCCTCCGCCACCGGGACGGACCAGGTCTCGCCGGTGGCCCGGGTGGTGACCTCGACCGTCCCCTCGGCGAGGCCTCGGGCGCCGACCGTGATCCGGTAGGGGATGCCGATCAGCTCGACGTCGCGGAACTTCACACCGGGCCGCTCGTCCCGGTCGTCCATCAGCACGTCGACCCGCTCGCCCCGCAACCGCCGGTAGAGGCTCTCGGCGGTCTCCGTCACCTTCTCGTCGGAGCCGCCGAGGACGACGACGGCCACCTCGAAGGGGGCTACGGCGACCGGCCAGACGATGCCCCTGTCGTCGTGGTGGGTCTCCACGATCGAGGCCAACGCCCGTTCCACGCCGATCCCGTAGCTGCCCATGATCGGAACGACCCGCCCGCCGTCCGGGCCGAGCACCGAGACGCCGAGGGTCTCGGTGTACTTGCGGCCCAGCTTGAAGATGTGGCCCACCTCGATGGTGACCACCACCTTCAGCGGTGTACCGCACCGGGGGCAGGGCTCGCCCGCGGCCACCTCCCGCAGGTCCGCCCAGCGCCGCACGGCGATGTCCCGCTCGACGGACACCCCGCGCAGGTGGACGCCGTCCGTGTTGGCGCCCGTGGTCATGTCGGTACGGCCGCGCAGGGCCTCGTCCGCGAGGACGGGCAGCCCGGTGACGCCGACGGCGCCCAGGCTGCCGGGGGAGGCCCCGAGCGCCGCCTGGATCTCCTCCGCGGTCGCCGGACGCACCGCTGAGGCGGCGAGGGTGTCGGTGAGCTTCTGCTCGACCAGGCTGTGGTCGCCACGGACCAGGACGAGCGTCAGCCGGCCGTCGACCACGTACACCAGCGTCTTGATCTGCCGCTCGGCCGGTACGTCGTGCCGGCGCGTCAACTCCTCGATGGTGCGGGCCTCGGGGGTGTCGAACCGCTCGGGCGCGTCCGGTCCCGGGCCGTCGACGACGACGGGCAGGGCGGACGTCGCCTTCTCGGCGTTCGCCGCGTAGTCGCAGCCGGGGCAGCGGACCACCAGGTCCTCGCCCGCCTCCGAGGGGCTCATGAACTCCACCGACGTGCTGCCGCCCATGCTGCCGCTGGACGCCTGCACGGCGATCGCGGGCAGCCCGAGACGGGCGAAGATCCGCTCGTAGGCGGCCCTGTGCAGGTCGAAGGAGCGGTCGAGCCCGGCGGGCTCGACGTCGAAGCTGTACGAGTCCTTCATCGTGAACTCACGCACCCGCAGCAGCCCGCCCTTCGGGCGAGCCTCGTCGCGGAACTTGGTCTGGAACTGGTACCAGATCTGCGGCAGGTCCCGGTACGAACGCAGCTCCTGCGACAGCACGGTGAAGATCTCCTCGTGCGTCATGCCGAGAGCCAGGTCCGCGCCCTTGCGGTCCTTGAGCCGGAACATCTCCTCGCCCATCACCCCCCAGCGGCCGCTGCGCTGCCAGATCTCCGCCGGGTGCATCGCCGGGAGGACGAACTCCTGGGCGCCGATCGCGGCCATCTCCTCGCGGATGATGTCCATGATCTTGGCGCGCACACGGACCGCCAGTGGCAGCAGGGAGTAGTGACCGGCCATCAGCTGCCGGACGAAGCCTCCCCGCACCAACAGGCGGTGGCTCACCGCATCCGCGTCCGCCGGGTCCTCCCGGAGGGTGGGCACGTACAGCTGGGACCAACGCATCGGACCGGGCACCGTCCTCTCGGCAAGGCTGCGGAATGCCGCCGCAGTCTAGTGGCGGAGCCTCGACCGAATCGCTCCATTTCGACCGGGGTGGTCGCTGCTGATCCCTGCTGAAACGCCTCCGGGCCGCGCGAGGGCAGGTGGCCCTCACGCGGCCCGGAGGCGGGCGGTTCGGTCGGTGGCGGCTGGGTGTCCTGGTGGGACCGGCGGGGTTCAGAGGGTGCGGGCGGTGATGTCGCCGTGGTTGGTGGTGGCGTGGATGTCGAGGTCGATGGTGCCGTTGTTGCGCAGGGTGTTGGTGATGCGGCCGTAGGGGGTGGCGGCGTCGAGGGAGGCGGAGGCGTCGGTGGCGGCGCCGACGGTGATGCCGCCCATCTCGGTGCGCAGGGTGAGGGTGCCGCGTACGGCCTCGGCGACGCGGATGTCGCCGCGGGCGGTGCTGATGGTGGCGGGGCCGGTGAGGCGGCCGATCTCGATGTCGCCGTCGACGGCCTTCAGGCGCAGGCTCGCGGCTTCGTCGATCTTGATCTGGCGGTAGGCGCCCTGGAAGTCGACGTCGCCCAGGCGGCCGACGACGCGCAGTTCGCAGCTGTCGGTGCGGGCCTGGACGCGGGAGTCGGCGGGCAGTTGGACGGTGACCTCGATGGCGCCGGGGCCCAGCAGCTTGTTGGCGGGCTCGGCGGTGTGGATGCGCAGGACGCCGTCGGTGTAGGTGACGACGGCCTGCTCGGCGGTCTGGACGTCGCGGTTCTTGCCGGGGTTGGCGGGGCGGACCTCGACGGTGGTGTCGGTGCGGTCGGCGGCGATGAACTGGATGCGGCCGGCGGGGATGTCCAGGACGGCGGCGATCGGGGCGGCGGTGGCGAACTTGTGCATGGTTGCTTCTCCTTCTCCGGCGGCGGGCTCCGTGTCGGCCCGTCGTTTCTGATGACGGA
This sequence comes from Kitasatospora sp. NPDC023118, assembly GCF_055560875.1. Taxonomy (NCBI): domain Bacteria; kingdom Bacillati; phylum Actinomycetota; class Actinomycetes; order Kitasatosporales; family Streptomycetaceae; genus Kitasatospora; species Kitasatospora sp. NPDC023118. The sequence goes on along the minus strand of NZ_JBVHHW010000003.1, from coordinate 161,513 downwards.
AAAGCTACGTTGCGTTCGCAGATCTGGCAACGCATTCGTTGCGTCAAAGCACCATTGCTGCAGGTAGATGCGGTGAAATCGTTGCAGTGGGTGTGAATCGAATGCAACGAGCGCTGCCTGGGAGCGTTGCAATGGATGAAGAATGAACGCTATGCTGGCGCCATCCACGGACGCCACGAAGGAGGCCGCGATGCCGGGAGGCAGACTCACCCAGCAGGAACGCCGGCAGATCGCGCTGGGCCTGGCCGACGGCCTCGCCTACGCGGAGATCGCCCGCCGCCTGGAGCGCCCGACCTCAACCGTCACGCGCGAGGTGATGCGCAACGGCGGCCCCACCGGCTACCGCGCCGAACTCGCCCACCGCGCCACCGAACAGCGCGCCCAGCGCCGCCGGCAGCCCGCGCCCCGGAAGACGGGCGGACCCTCGCCGGAGCACGGGCGTGACGTCGAGGCCGTACGCGAGTACGAGGAGATGTTCGCCTCCGTCTTCATCCAGTCGGGCCTGCCCAAGATGACGGCCCGGGTGCTGGCCTGCTTCTTCACCACCGACGAGGGCAGCCTCACCGCCTCCGAACTCGTCCAGCGCCTCCAGATCAGCCCGGCCTCCGTCTCCAAGGCGATCGCGTTCCTGGAGAGCCAGAGCCTCGTCCGCCGGGAGCGCGACGACCGCCGCCGTGAGCGCTACGTGGTCGACGACGACGTCTGGTACCAGTCGATGATGTCCACGGCCCGCGCCAACGCCCACTTCGTCCAGATCGCCCGACAGGGCGCCGGGGTCCTCGGCCCCGCCACCCCGGCCGGCGTGCGGCTGGAGAACGTCGCCCGCTTCATGGACTTCGTCTCCGAGAGCATCGCCCGCGCCGCCGAGCAGGCCCGTGAAATCCTCCACAGCAAGCCCGAACCGGCCTCGGACGGCGCCGACTGAGCCACCTTCGAAGTCTTCCGGTCCCCCTTCGCCGAAGTGGCCGCGATCGTCGGCCGCTCGGCGGCGGCCTGCCGCCGGCGACCTGGGAGGCCAAGGACCTCAAGTCCCTGACGGACCTCCCCGACCCGGACGCGACCGTGATCTCCGACGGCGGCGGCCTGGTCATCGCCAGGCTGCGGCCGCTCTCGGGCAGCGAGCGGACCGCGTCCTTCCTCGACGCCATCCGGTCCGTGCCCGGCAGGACGCTGCTGGAGCGCACCGTCAACGGCCGGCCCGGCCTGGTCGCCCAGCAGGACGGCGCCACCGACACCGTGCTCGCGTTCCGGATCGCCGACGAGCGGATCACCCACATCCGGGCGGTGCGCAACCGGGAGAAGCTCCGCCCCTGGACGGAGTGACGCAGGACACGTCCAGAGCTGTCACAAGCCGCCCGGCCGCCGTGTCTCAAGGGACGGCAACGGAAAGCGCGACACCGAGGGAGCACACCATGGAAGCCCGCCTGAACGTCTTCGCCAGCCCGGTCATGGGCAAGGTCTTCAAGCACCTCATAGCGGCCAACAAGCCGATCGCCGACTCGACCGTGCCGTACGCGACCCAGGAGCTGGTGCGGCTGCGGGCCAGCCAGATCAACGGGTGCGGGGCCTGTGTGGACATGCACTTCAAGGAGGCCGTGTTCGCGGGGGAGGAGGCGACCCGGCTGAACCTGGTGGCGGTCTGGCGGGAGGCGACGGTGTTCACGGACGCCGAGCGGGCAGCCCTGGAGCTGGCGGAGCAGGGCAGCCGACTGGCCGACGGGGGCGGGGTGACGGACGAGGTGTGGGAGAACGCGGCGAAGCACTACGACGAGGAGCAGCTCGCGGCGCTGGTCTGCCTCATCGCCCTGATCAACGCGTTCAACCGCGCCAACGTCATGATCCGCCAGCCCGGTGGCAGCTACCAGGCTGGTCAGCACGTTCAAGCCGCCGCACAGCTGAGCGACTGAGCCGCCGAGCGCAGGGAAGCCGACGGCCGGGGGATTCCCCTCCCCGGCCGTCGGCTTCCCCGTGCGCCCCGAAGCCCGTGCGCACACCACCGAGCCCGCCCCTGCGGGCTTGTCGCCCAAAAACCGACCGATAAGGTGTTAATCCAACATTCATCCATGCCGCATAGCCTCCGAGAGCTAGCCTCATGCTGAACGCCATCGTCCGACCAGGAGGCGAAACCCCCGTGCAAGGCACTGTCACCACACCGGGCGGCTCCGCCGTGGCCGGGGGCCAGGGCGAGGCCTTCCTCCTCGTCGTGGACGACGAGCCGAACATCCGCGAACTGCTCGCCGCCTCGCTGCGCTTCTCCGGATTCCGGGTCGCCTCCGCCGCGAGCGGGACCGAGGCACTGGAGCTGATCGCCGTCGAGCGCCCGGACCTGGTGGTCCTCGACGTCATGCTGCCCGACCTCGACGGCTTCACTGTTGTCGAGAAGCTGCGCGAGCGCACCACCCGCGGCCAGATCGCCGGCCCCGCGCACGGGCACCCCGGCGACCACCTGCCGGTACTGTTCCTCACCGCCAAGGACGGCGTCGGCGACAAGGTGCAGGGCCTGGCCGCCGGCGCGGACGACTACGTCACCAAGCCCTTCAGCCTGGAAGAGCTGATCGCCCGCATCCGCGCGATCCTGCGCCGGGCCGGCGGGCCCGCCGAGGACGGCCGGCTGATGGTCGCCGACCTCAGCCTCGACCCGGTCGCCCACGAGGTCACCCGGGCCGGCACCCCCGTCTCGCTCTCCCCGACCGAGTTCAAGCTGCTGCACTACCTGATGGCCAACGTCGGCCGGGTGGTGTCCAAGTCGCAGATCCTCGACCACGTCTGGGCCTACGACTTCGGCGGCGACCTCTCCATCGTCGAGTCCTACATCTCCTACCTGCGCCGCAAGCTCGACTCCGGCGCGGCCCACGGCCCCAAGCTGATCCACACCGTCCGCGGCATCGGCTACGCGCTGCGCCGTCCCCCGCAGGGCTGACCGGACCCGCCCGTGTTCGCCCGGTTCTCCTCCAGGTTGTCGCTGCGCGCCCGGCTGCTGGTCCTCGCCCTCGCGCTGGTCACCACCGGGCTCGCGGTCAGCGACACCTTCGTGCTCGGCACCGTACGGGCACAGCTGGTGGAGCAGCTGGACGAACAGCTCCAGCGGTACGGGCTGCCGCTGTCCCGCAAACCCCCCGGCCGGCTCACCACACCGGACGCCGGCAAGCCCGCCGTCACCGGGCGCCGGATCAGCCTGCCCAGCCAGTACCTGGTGCAGTACCTGTCCACGGACGGCAAGGTCCAGGCGCTCATGGTCCAGCCCGTCTCGGACAGCGACCCGGCACCCCAACTGGCGGGGCTGGACCCGACCCGGACCGCCCCGGACGTCCCCTTCGACCTGCCCGACCAGCGCGGCCACCACAGCTGGCGGGTGCTGGTGCTGCCGCTGCGGGCACCCCGCACCCCCACCACCGGCATCGGCGCCTACGCCTCGCCGACCACCACCCCGACGTACGTCATGGTGGCCGTCTCCCGCGAGGACATCGACGCCACCATCGGCAAGCTGCGCACCTCCTTCCTGGCGATCGGCGGCGCCGTGCTGCTGCTGATCGCCGCACTCGGCTTCTTCGCCGTACGGGCCGGACTGCGGCCGCTGCGCCGGATCGAGGCGGGCGCGGCCCGGATCGCGGCCGGCGAACTCTCCCACCGGATGCCCGAACTCTCCCCGGGCACCGAAGTCGGACGGCTGTCGATCGCGCTCAACGGCATGCTCACCCAGATCGAGGCGGCCTTCGCCGCCCGCGCCGAGTCCGAGGCCCGGATGCGGGCCTTCGTCGCCGACGCCTCCCACGAGCTGCGCACCCCGCTGGCCGGCATCCGCGGCTTCGCCGAGCTGTACCGGATGGGCGCGCTGCCCACCGACGCGGACGTCAAGCGGACCATGACCCGGATCGAGAGCGAGGCCGTCCGGATGGGCACCCTGGTCGAGGACCTGCTGGTGCTCGCCCGGCTGGACGAGGAACGCCCGCTCGACCTCGCCCCGATGGACCTGCGCACCCTCGCCGCCGACGCACTGCACGACCTCACCGCCCTCGACCCGAGCCGCCCCGTCGCCCTCACCGGCCCCTCCGGCACCGGCGCCCCCGGCGCGGCGCCCGTCCTCGGCGACGAGGCGCGGCTGCGGCAGGTGGTCACCAACCTGGTCGGCAACGCGGTCAAGCACACCCCGCCCGGCACCCCGGTGCGGATCGGGGTCGGCGGTGGGGCCGACGGGGTCTGCCTGCTGGAGGTCGCCGACGCCGGCCCCGGCCTCACCGAGGAACAGGCCCAGCGCGTCTTCGACCGCTTCTACCGCGTCGACGCCTCCCGCAGCCGCGACAACGGCGGCGGCGGCGGACTCGGCCTCGCCATCGCGACCGCCCTCACCCGAGCCCACGGCGGCACCCTCACCCTGGACACCGCACCGGGCGCGGGCGCCACGTTCCGGGTCGAACTGCCGACGAATGGTGACCGGGCCTCCTGAGTCTTTTGTCGACTCATCAATTTCCTTACCGGTGCGGAAATTGGAACGGATTGTAAGGAATCTCCGCGAAGGCCGACTTCGAGACCTTCAAGCGCGATCCGGAGCCCTGCCTCCAGTGGGTGGAGCGGGCCGAGGACACGGCGGAGAAGGCCGCCGCGGCGTCGGCCGCCGCCGAGCTCGCCGAGACCGGCTCCAACCCGGCCACCCCGTACCTCGCCCTCGGCTCCGCCGTCTCCCTCAGCCTGAGCGTCGCCGCCCTCAACGCCTCCCGCCGCAAGCCGGCCCGCTCCACCTCCTGACCCACCCGGCTCCCGCAGGGCAGGCCCCCTCCCGGCCCGCCCTGCGGTTCCGCGTTTCCGGGCCCGAAAGTCCTCGATCGAGTGAACCCGCTGCCGTTCACCCGACCGGCCCCTCAGGCGTGTGCGACCGTGCTGCCGTTGCTTGTGCGAGCTCGTACGGGCTGATCACACTGGACGGGAAAAGGGGTGTCCCAATGAGCGCGCTTGCTGCTGAGGCCGTGATCCCGGAGGGGCTGGCCAAGGGCTTCGTAAGCGGCCCGGAGATCACCGGCGAGCGCCGTGCCTGACCCCGCCGTGTCGTTCAAGCGCGACCTGTCCGAGTGGCGGGTCGCCCTCGTCGCCTGGCGCCTGCTGCTGTTGCAGGTGGCGGATCCGGTGGTGGGGGCCGGGATGGAGGAGCACTCGACGTACCGGGCGCATCCGTGGCGGCGGATCGAGCACACGCTCGGGAGTGGCCGGCGGCTGTTCTACCAGGACGCGGAGGCGTTGCGGCGGGAGGTCGCGCGGCTGGACCGGGCGCACAAGCGGATCCGGGGGGAGACGCCGGACGGGCAGCCGTACGACGCCCGGGACGCGGCGACCCGGGTGTGGGTGCTGCTGACGCTGTTCGAGTGCGTGGTCGCGATGCGGCGCCTGGGCGGGGACCCGTACAGCGCCCGGCAACTGGAGCTGGCGTACGGCGAGTTCAAGGAGGCGATCGCTGCCTTCGAACTGCCCGAGCAGGAACTGCCGAAGGCCGCGGCCGACTTGCCCGCCTACTTCGCCCGGTACGCCCGCGAGCGGCTGGAGTTCACCGAGTCCGCCCGCTACCTGCTGGACGACATCCTGCGCGAGGCGCCCCGCCCCCGGCGGCTGTGGTTCCTCGGGGACGCCGGGTGGCGGATCACCCGGGTGGTCGTCGCCCGGGTGATCCGGGAGCTGACCGTGGCGGACCTGCCGCCGGTGGTGCGGGAGCGGCTCGGGGTGGCCCGTAGCCGGCGTGGCGCGCTGCTGTCCGCCGTGCTGCACCGCGGTGCCGGGGCCGTCGCCCCGCTCCTCCCGGACCGGCTGCGCTACCGCTCCCCGGAGGAGGGGCGCCCGCCGCGCCGGTTCCGGCCGTGTCGGGACGCGCGTGGGCCCCGGGTGGACCGGTTCTTCCGGGAGGTGCTCGACCAGACCGGCGACGGCTACATCACCGTGCACGACCTGCGGGCGATGGCGCACGGCGTGTGCTGGCAGCTGGAGCTGGACGAGGCCGCCGAGGCGCGGGTGTACGAGGCGTTCGAGGGCTGGTGGGAGCAGCTGCGCGCGGTGATGGACGCCAACGGGGACGGCAGGGTCAGCCGGGAGGAGTTCACCGCGGCCACCCTGGCGGGCTGCGACCGGGACGAGGCCTATCTGGAGCAGGGCCTACTTCCTGCTCTGCGCGCGGTGTTCGCCGCGGCCGACACCGACGGCAGCGGCTTCCTGGAGTTCGACGAGTACCGCGCGGTGTTCGGCGGGCCGCGGGTCCACCCGGCCGAACTGTCGCACGGTTTCCGCCAGTTGGACACCGACGGGGACGGGCGGATCACGGTGGAGGAGTTCCTGAACGGCTTCACCGAGTTCTTCACGGCCCGCGCCGACTCCGCCTCGGGCGCCCAGCTCCTGGGCCGACCGTAGGGCGCCGCCCGCCACCGAACCCGCCCAGCACGCCCCGCTCGCCGAAGCGAGCGGGGCGCGACCCTGTCAAGCGCCGGTTCGGCCAAGAGCCGCGCGCAGTCCGCCCGGTCGTTCGTTGCCCCGGCCCCCGCCCGGTCCGCAGACTGTGCGGACCGCAGCGCAAACCGTGACGCATGGCACACGACTGTCAACCCCACCCCACCTGCAGTTCCGCCGTAAGGATGATGGATACTGAGCCTTGTGAACGTGTTCACGTTCACAAGCGGACAAGCTTGTGTGCTTGAGCAGCGGTCTGTGGCTACAGGTGAAGTTTGTCCGGAAACGCCCTGAGGGGCCGGTTGGAGAGAGGGCGACGTGGAACTGGCAATCGCTCACGAGACCATTGCACGGTGGCAATTCGGCATCACCACCGTCTACCACTTCCTCTTCGTGCCGCTCACCATCAGCCTCGCCGCGATCGTCGCTGGGCTGGAGACCGCCTGGGTGCGCACGAACAAGGAGAAGTACTTCCACGCGACGAAGTTCTGGGGAAAGCTCTTCCTCATCAACATCGCGATGGGTGTCGTCACCGGAATCGTGCAGGAATTCCAGTTCGGCATGAACTGGTCCGACTACTCCCGCTTCGTCGGTGACGTCTTCGGCGCCCCGCTCGCGATGGAGGCGCTGATCGCCTTCTTCTTCGAGTCCACCTTCATCGGCCTGTGGATCTTCGGCTGGGACAAGCTGCCGAAGAAGATCCACTGCGCCTGCATGTGGATGGTCTCGCTGGGCACCGTGCTCTCCGCCTACTTCATCCTGGCGGCCAACAGCTGGATGCAGCACCCGGTCGGCTACGCGATCGACCCGGCCACCGGCAAGGCGCAGCTCACCGACATCACCAAGGTGCTGTTCCAGAACACCACCCTCACCGTCGTCTTCCACACCCTGACCGCCGCCTTCCTCACCGGCGCCGCCTTCATGGTCGGCATCGCCTCCTTCCACCTCTGGAAGGCCAAGCGGCTGCTTGTGAAGAGCGGAGGGGCACAGAGCGCGGATCCCAAGAAGATCGCCGTGATGCGCACCTCGCTGCGGCTCGGCCTGGTGATCGCGGTCGTCTTCGGCGCCGGCACCGCGCTCAGCGGCGACACCCTCGGCAAGGTCATGTTCGAGCAGCAGCCGATGAAGATGGCCGCCGCCGAGGCGCTGTGGGACACCCAGGCACCCGCGCCGTTCTCGATCTTCGCGGTCGGCGACGTCAGCAAGGGCCACAACTCGGTCGAGCTGGAGGTCCCCGGGGTCCTGTCCTTCCTCGCCAAGGACGACTTCAGCTCCGCCGTCCCCGGCATCAACGACACCGCCGCCGCCGAGGCCGCCGCGCACGGCGGCAACCCCAAGGACTACATCCCGAGCGTCTTCATGACCTACTGGGGCTTCCGCTTCATGATCGGCTTCGGGATGACCTCCTTCATGGCCGGCCTGGTCGGCCTCTGGACCACCCGCAGGAAGCTCTTCCTGCGCCCCGAGTTCCGCACCGGTGAGACCGAGGTGCCCCGGCTGATGCTCACCCCGAAGCGGGAGTTGAGCCCGCTGCTCACCAAGTGGAGCTGGCGGATCGGCATCCTGACCATGGGCTTCCCGCTGATCGCCAACAGCTTCGGCTGGATCTTCACCGAGATGGGCCGTCAACCCTGGGCGGTGTTCGGCCTGATGACCACGGCGAGCGCCGTCTCCCCCAACGTCGGCGTCGGCACCCAGATCGGCGCGCTGGTCACCTTCACCGTGCTGTACGCGATCCTCGCCGTGGTCGAGGTCCGGCTGCTGGTCACGTACGCCAAGGCCGGCCCGGTGGTGACCGAGCGGCCCCCGGCCGAGGACCCGTCGCTGCGCGGCCCGTCCGCGGACGAGGACGCCGACAAGCCGCTCGCCTTCGCGTACTGACGTACTGACGCACCCCACCGTGGAACTGAGGATCTGACATGCAACTCCACGACGTCTGGTTCGTGCTGATCGCGGTCCTGTGGATCGGCTACTTCTTCCTGGAGGGCTTCGACTTCGGGATCGGTGTCCTCACCAAGCCGCTCGCCCGCGACACGGCCGAGCGCCGGGTGCTGATCAACACCATCGGCCCGGTCTGGGACGGCAACGAGGTCTGGCTGCTGACCGCCGGCGGCGCCACCTTCGCCGCCTTCCCGGACTGGTACGCGACCCTCTTCAGCGGCTTCTACATCCCGCTGCTGGTCATCCTGGTCTGTCTGATCGTCCGCGGCGTGGCCTTCGAGTACCGGGCCAAGCGCGACGGCGCCCGCTGGCAGCGCAACTGGGAGGAGGCCATCTTCTGGACCTCCCTCATCCCGGCCTTCCTGTGGGGCGTGGCCTTCGCCAACATCGTGCGCGGCGTGGACATCGACGCGCAGAAGAACTACGTCGGCACCGTCTGGGACCTGCTCAACCCGTACGCCCTGCTCGGCGGTCTGGTGACGCTCGCCCTGTTCACCTTCCACGGCGCGGTGTTCGCGGCGCTCAAGACGGTCGGCGAGATCCGCGAGCGCGCTCGCAGGGCCGCCTTGCAGGCGGGCCTGGCGACCGCCGTGCTCGTCCTCGGCTTCCTGGTCTGGACCCAGGCGCACAGCGGCAACGCCAGGAGCCTGGTCGCGATGGTGATCGCCGTGCTGGCCCTGATCGGCGCGCTGGCGGCCAACCAGCGCGGCCGCGAGGGCTGGGCGTTCGTCCTCTCCGGGGCGACCATCGTGGCCGCGGTCGCGATGCTCTTCCTGGCGCTCTTCCCGAACGTCATGCCGTCCACGCTGAACCCCGGCTGGAGCCTGACCGTCGGCAACGCGGCCTCCTCGCCGTACACGCTCAAGCTGATGACCGTCGTGGCGGCCGTGTTCACCCCGCTGGTGCTGCTCTACCAGGGCTGGACCTACTGGGTGTTCCGCAAGCGGATCGGCGTCCAGCACATCCCCGGGCACCACCCGGCCGCCCCGCTCGACCAGGCCTGACGCCGTGAAGCCGGTCGATCCCCGACTCCTCGGGTACGCCCGCACCACCCGTGCCTTCCTCGCCGGATCCGTGCTCCTCGGCGGGGCGGGCGCGGCCCTGGTGGTCGCCCAGGCCGGCCTGATCGCCGAGATCGTCGTCCGCGGCTTCCAGCGCGGCGCCACCCTCGGCGAACTGACCACCCCGCTGGTGCTGCTCGCCCTGACGGCCGTCGGCCGCGGGCTGGTCGGCTGGCTCACCGAGCTCACCGCGCACCGCTCCGTCGCCCGGGTGAAGTCCACCCTGCGGCTGCGGCTGCTCGACCACGCCACCGCGCTCGGCCCGTCCTACCTGGCGGGCCGGCGCACCGGCGAACTCACCACCCTCGCCACCCGCGGCATCGACGCGCTGGACGACTACTTCGCCCGCTACCTCCCGCAGCTGGCGCTGGCCGTGGTCGTCCCGGTGATCGTGCTGCTGCGGATCGTCGGCGCCGACCTCACCTCGGCCGCGATCACCGCCGGGACGCTGCCGCTGATCCCGCTGTTCATGGTGCTGATCGGGATGGCCACCCAGTCCCGGATGGACCGCCAGTGGGACACCCTGGCCCGGCTCTCCCACCACTTCCTCGACGTGGTCGCCGGCCTGCCCACCCTCAAGGTGTTCAACCGGGCCCGCGCCCAGGCCGCCACCATCGCCCGGATCACCGCCGACTACCGCCGGGCCACCCTGCGCACCCTGCGGATCGCCTTCATCTCCTCCTTCGCGCTGGAGCTGCTCTCCACGCTGTCCGTCGCGCTGGTCGCGGTGACCATCGGCTTCCGGCTGGTGGACGGCTCGCTCGACCTGGAGACCGGGCTGCTGATCCTCGTCCTCGCCCCCGAGGTGTACTTCCCGATCCGCCAGGTCGGCGCGCTCTACCACTCCAGCGTCGAGGGGCTGACCGCCGCCGACGAGGTCTTCCGGGTGCTGGAGACCCCGCTGCCCGCCGCCGGCACCCGCCCCGCCCCCGCCCTCACCGGCGCCGCGATCACCGCCGAGGGCCTGACCGTACGCCACCCCGGGCGCGCCGTGCCCGCGCTGGACGGCGCCGCGCTCACCCTGCGTCCGGGCTCCAGCACCGCCCTCACCGGCCCGAGCGGGGCCGGCAAGACCACCCTGCTGTCGGTGCTGCTCGGCCTCACCGCCCCCGAGGCCGGCACCGTCCGGATCACCGCCGCCGACGGGCGCTCGTACGACCTCGCCGAGCTGGAACCGGAGAGCTGGCGGCGGCAGATCGCCTGGGTACCGCAGCACCCCCACCTGTTCGCCGGGACAGTCGCCGAGAACCTGCGGCTCTACCGGCCGGACGCGGGCGACGAGCAGCTGTGGACGGCGCTGCGGGCCGCCCACGCGCTCGACTTCGTCACCGACCTGGACGCCGGGCTGGGGGAGGACGGCGCCGGGCTCTCCGCCGGACAGCGCCAGCGCCTCGCGCTCGCACGGGTGCTGCTCGCCGACGACCGGCCGCTGGTGCTGCTGGACGAGCCCACCGCCAACCTGGACGGCGCCTCCGAGGCCGCCGTCGTGGCCGCCGTCCGCACGCTCGCCGAGGACCCGACGCGCACCGTGCTGATCGTCGCCCACCGGCCCGCGCTGCTGGCGGTCGCGGACGAGCGGGTACGGCTGTGCCCGCCCCGAGCCGAAGGGCGCGCCGGTGCCGAAAGCGATGAGCGACGAGTGACCGACGGAGGAAGGAGTGCGGGAGCGAAGAGCGTCGGTGCCGGGTCGGAGCGCCCGGGGGTGAGCGGGCGAGTCACCGCCCCGCTCGCGCACGGCGGGCGGCCGGCCGACGCCCCCGCCGTGCCCGAGGAGCCCGCGACCGAGCCCGCCGCCCCCCGGCTGGCACTGTCCGTGCTGCTCGGCTCGCTCGCCCTCGGCTGCGCCGTCGCCCTGATGGCCACCTCCGGCTACCTGATCTCCCGGGCCTCCCAGATGCCCCCGGTGCTCTACCTGATGATGGCCGTCACCGCGGTCCGCGCCTTCGGCATCGGCCGCAGCTTCTTCCGCTACGCCGAGCGGCTGGTCTCGCACGACGCCGTGCTGCGCACCCTCGGCACCCTGCGGGCGGCCGTCTACCGGCGGCTGACCGAGCTCGCCCCGGCCGGGCTGCCCGCCTTCCGGCGCGGGGACCTGCTCTCCCGGCTGGTCGCCGACGTCGACGCGATCCAGGACCACTACCTGCGCTGGCGGCTGCCCGCCGCCGTCGCCGGCGTGGTCGCGCTGGGCTCGGCGGTGGCGCTGGGCGCCTTCCTGCCCGCCGCCGGGCTGGTGCTCGGCCTCGGGCTGCTGCTCGCCGGCGTGCTGGTTCCCGCGCTGGCCGGCCGCTGGTCGGCCGGCGCCGAGCGGCGCCAGGCCCCGGCCCGCGGACACCTGTCCACCGCCGTGGTGGACGCCGTCACCGGCACCGCCGAGCTCACCGTGGCCGGCGCGCTGCCCGGCCGGCTGGCCGCCGTCCGCACCGCCGACGCCGCGCTGACCCGGCTGGCCGCCCGCTCGGCCGCCACCACCGCGCTCGGCACCGGGCTGATCGCGCTGCTCACCGGGCTGACGGTGGTGGGCGCGGCGGCCGTCGGCATCCAGGGGGTGCGCGACGGGGCGCTCGCCCCGGTCTGCCTGGCGCTGGTGGTGCTGACCCCGCTGGCCGCCTTCGAGGCCGTCACCGGGATGCCGCTCGCCGTCCAGGCCCGCCAGCGCAGCCGCGCCGCCCAGGCCCGGCTGGACGAGCTGCTCCTCGCGCCGGAGCCCGTCGCCGAAGCCGCCGAGCCCCTGGAACTGCCCGAGCAGCCGCTGCCCGTCGCGGTGCGCGGGCTGACCGTACGGCACCCCGGGCAGGCCGTGGACGCGCTCACCGGGCTGGACCTCGACCTCGCCCCCGGCCGCCGGATCGCCGTGGTCGGCCCGTCCGGCTCCGGCAAGACCACCCTCGCCCTGGCGCTGCTGCGCTTCCTGGAGCCGGGCGCCGGATCCGTCACCTTCGCCGCCGGTCGTCCACAGGCTGTGGACAGCCGCGCGCTCGCGGGCGAGGACGTCCGCCGGGTGATCGGCCTCTGCGCCCAGGACGCCCACGTCTTCGACAGCTCCCTGCGGGAGAACCTGCGGCTGGCCCGCCCGGGCGCGGACGAGGCCGAGCTGCGCGCCGCGCTCGCCGCCGCCCGGCTGCTGGACTGGACGGACGGCCTGCCGGAGGGCCTGGACACCATGGTCGGCGAGCACGGCGCCCGCCTCTCCGGCGGCCAGCGGCAGCGGCTCGCGCTCGCCCGGGCGCTGCTCGCGGACTTCCCGGTGCTGGTCCTGGACGAGCCCGCCGAGCACCTCGACCTGCCCACCGCCGACGCCCTCACCGCCGACCTGCTGGCCGCCACCGAGGGCCGCACCACCGTGCTGATCACCCACCGGCTCGCCGGGCTGGACGACGCCGCCGTGGACGAGGTGCTGGTGCTGGACGACGGCCGGGTCGCCGAGCGCGGCCGCTGGTCCGAGCTGGTCGCCGACCCGGACGGGCGGCTGCACGCGATGTGGCGCCGGGAGCGGGAGGCGGACGGGCTGCTGGAGCCGGTGGGCCGCTGACGGCCGCGTCGGCAGAAACCGTATCTCCCTTCGGCTGAAAACCGTACAAACTAGGCTTTCTTCATGGACCCCACGCCAGACCGCCCCGAGGCCGCCCCCGAGCCGACACCCCATCGGGTGCCCGAGATCGCCTCGCTCGGGCTGGACACCCTGGTCACCGAGGTCGCGGAGCGGCTGCAGTCGGCCGCCGCGGTCACCGACCGGATGCAGCGCCTGCTGGAGGCGGTGGTCTCCATCGGCGCCGGGCTCGACCTGCACGCCACCCTGCACCGGATCGCCACCGGCGCCGCCGAACTGGTCGACGCCCGGTACGCGGCGCTCGGCGTGATCGCCCCGGGCGGGCACGGCCTGGCCGACTTCATCCACGTCGGCATCGACGACGAGACCGCCGCCGAGATCGGCGAACTGCCCGCCGGGCGCGGCATCCTCGGCGCGCTCATCGACCGCCCCGAGCCGCTGCGGCTGGCCGACCTCGGCGCCGACCCGCGCTCCTCCGGCTTCCCGCCGCACCACCCGCAGATGGTCACCTTCCTGGGCGTGCCGATCCGGGTCCGCGAGGAGGTCTTCGGCAACCTCTACCTCACCGAGAAGAAGGGTGGCGGCGCCTTCACCCCCGAGGACGAGCAGGTGGTGCACGCGCTCGCCGCGGCCGCCGGCGTGGCGATCGAGAACTCCCGGCTGTACGAGGAGGGGCGCCGCCGCGAACGCTGGATCGCCGGCGCCGCCGCCGTCACCACCGCGCTGCTCTCCACCGAGCAGGCCGAGGGCGCGCTGACCGTGGCCGCCGAACAGGTACGGGAGCTGGCGGACGCCGCGCTCGGAATGATCCTGCTGCCCACCGGCCCCGCCGGTGAGGGCGACGGGCAGATGCGGGTCGCCCACGCCTCCGGCGAGGCCGCCGAGTTCGTCCGCGGCGAGCTGCTCCCCAAGGACAGTCTCGCCGCCCGGCTGCTGGCCGGGGAGAGCGTCCACCTGGACGACATGTCCAGCGACCCGACCGTGGTGATCCGGCTCGCCCGCAGCTTCGGCCCGTCCATGGCCGTCCCGATGGTCGCCGCCGGGCGGGTGCTCGGCGGGCTCTGCGTCTGGCGCCCGCGCGGCGCGCTGCCGTTCACCGACTCCGAGAAGCAGCTCGCCGAGACCTTCGCCTCGCAGGCCGCCCTCGCCCTGCGCCTCGCCGAGGGCCAGCGCGACCAGCAGCGCCTCGCCGTGTTCCAGGACCGCGACCGGATCGCCCGCGACCTCCACGACCTGGTGATCCAGCGGCTGTTCGCCACCGGGATGATGCTGGAGAGCGCGGCCCGGCGCGCCGTCGTCCCCGAGGTGAAGGTCGGCATCGGCAACGCGGTGGACGAACTGGACGCCACCATCCAGGAGGTCCGCACCACCATCTACGCCCTCCAGCACGACAACCACGGCGACGCCCCCGACACCCTGCGCACCCGCGTCCTGCGGGAGGCCAGCCAGGCCGCGGCGGCGCTCGGCTTCAAGCCCTCGGTGAGCTTCGTCGGGCCGGTGGAGAGCCTGGTCGGCGAGAACACCGGGCGCCAACTCCTGGCCGCGCTACGGGAGATGCTCTCCAACACGGCCCGGCACGCGCGGGCCTCCCGGGTCGGCGTGGAGGTCGACGCCACCGTCCACCTGGACGACGGCGGCCGACCGGTCGGCGGCGACCCCGAGTCGCTGGACCGTGGCGGGCGGCCCGGCGTGCTGCTCACCGTGACCGACGACGGGGTGGGCATCCCGGCGGGCGGGCGGCGCAGCGGACTGCTCAACCTGACCCGCCGGGCGGAGGCGCTCGGCGGGGCCGCCTGGCACGAGTGCGGGCCCTACCGGAAGGGGACGACGGTGTGCTGGACGGCCCGCCTGTAGGTGCGCGACAAGCGTTAGGTGAGAGCTGAACGAGGGAGAACTTCCCGACCAACGGCGCAAGTTGTGAACGTTCTGGGCTGTCGGCGCTTTCGTGTGCACACATAGCTTGTCATCCGTCTCGGAGGGGAAACCGGACGGAGGAGGCAGTGGACGCTTCCGAGCCGTGCTCCGCACTCGACCCGACCTCCACCCGCCGGGTCGAGGAGACCATCGCCGAACTGCGCGGGCGGCTCACCATCGTGATCGTCACCCACAACATGCAGCAGGCCCAGCGCGTCTCGCAGAGCTGCGCGTTCTTCCTGGCCGCCCACGACACCCCGGGCCGGATCGTCGAGGCCGGGCCGACCGGGCGGATCTTCGGGCACCCGCGCGACCAGCGGACCTCGGACTACGTCAACGGCCGCTTCGGTTAAGGCGGTTACCGGGCCGGTCGGGTGCCGGGTGCCGGGTGCCGGGTGCTGCCGGGGCTGCCAGGGGCTACCGGGGCAGGAACTCCTCCAGCACCGCCGCGACGCCGTCCTGCTCGTTGCTCACGGTGTGCAGCGGCACCGCCGCCAGCACCGCCGGGTGCGCGTTGGCGACGGCGTACGCGGTGCCGGCCCAGGCCAGCATCTCCAGGTCGTTCGGCATGTCGCCGAAGGCCACCACCTCACCGCGGTCGATCCCGTGCTCGGCGCACCAACGGGCCAGCGTGCTGGCCTTGGTGACGCCGGGCGCGCTGATCTCCAGTAGCGGGATCGGCGAGGAGCGGGTGATCTCGGCCAGGTGACCGGCGGCCGTCCGGGCCTCGGCGAGGAAGGTGTCCGGGTCGAGGTCCGGGTGCTTGGCCAGCAGCTTGAACAGGCCCCGCACCGGGCCGCCGTCCCCGAGCAGCTCCTCGGCCGGGCCGACCGCACAGACCATGTCGTCGCCCCACATGAGCACCTCGTACTCGGGCTCGCGGGCCCACCCGTCCGCGTGCTCGAAGGCGAAGGCGGTGCCGGGCAGCTTGGCGCGCAGCGCCTCGACCACCGCCAGCGTGGTCCCGGCCGCCATCGGGAAGTACTCCACCAGCTCGCCGCGCCGCACGTCCACGATCGCGCCGCCGTTCGAGCAGATCGCCACCCCGTGGCCGCCGATGTGCGGGCTCACCTGCTGCATCCAGCGCGGCGGCCGCCCGGTCACGAACACCACCTGGATCCCGGCCGCCTCGGCCGCGGCCAGGGCCGCCGCGGTGCGATCGCTGACGGTGCCGCCGGTGCAGAGCAGGGTGCCGTCCAGGTCGGTGGCGATGAGGCGGGGAGCGGTGCGGGGTTCGGTCACCGGTCCATCTTCGCCCATCGGTGCCGCCGGGTCACCGTCCAGGGCGGGGGCCGCAGCCCTGATCGTACGGACGGCTTCCGGCCCTTCACACGCCGTTTCCGGCCGATTCGCCCCTGTCCGGGGTGTCGGTGCGGGCCGAACGGGCAGGACTGATCCCGGTCACCCCGTCGGCAGGAAGAGCCATGCCCACAAGCCAGCTCCGAGACGAGACGTCCCCGACCCGCAGCTCCACCGCCGCCTTCCCGGACGAGCCCGACGAGCCGGACATGCCAGACGAGCCGGACATGCCCGTCGCCTCCCGCGAGCCGGTCCTGCTCGGTGAGGTCCTCTTCCACACCCTCGCCGAACTCGCCCGCCGCGCCCCGGACCCGGCCCCCGCCCTCCCCGCCCAGCGCACCCGCCCGCACCCGTAGCCGTCGTCACGACCGCTCGGTGCGCCGCACCCAGTAGCGCCAGCCGGCGCGAGCGTGCCGTCGACCCGTACCGAGGGCCGGATCGAGGACATGGCGATGTACTGCGGCGACTCCTGCGAGCGGGTCACCGGCGTGCCGCGCGGACTCGTCCACCGCGGCGGACTGCGCGCCCGGATCGTCGTCGCCCGGATCGTCGTCGGCGGGGTCCTTCGCGCCGGGGATCCGATCAGGCCGGTGGGGTCCGACACCGGCGGCACCGGCCAGGAGTACTCGCCGCTCGCCGCCCGCTGATGCCGGTACGGGGATCCGGCAGAGCCCTGTGCGGGCCGTCGTCACGGCCGCACAGGGCTCTGTCAGGACCGGCCGGCCGTGGCGGCCTCGATCACCCCAGCTGGGCGAGGCCCTCGGTGGCGATCTGCTCGAAGACGGCGAGGTCGTTCTCGAAGATCGAGTCCGGGACGGGCCAGTGGATCACGAGCTCGGTGATGCCCAGCTCCCGGTACTTCCCGGCCCAGTCCACGAAGGCGCCCAGCGACTGCAGCGGCTTCTCCGCCGTCGACCCCTGGAGCAGCACCTTCTCCAGCGTCGCGACGTCCCGGCCCTTCGCCTCGCAGGCCGCCGTCAGCTTCTCGATCTGCTTGGCGATCACCTCGGGCGCCTGCTCCACCGGCACGTCCGCCGGGCCGCGCGGGTCGCCGTACGTCACCCAGCCCTGGCCGTACTCGGCGGCCAGCTTCAGTCCGCGCGGGCCGGTCGCGGCGACGTAGAACGGCACCCGCGGGGTCTGCACGCAGCCGGGGACGTTCCGGGCCTCGACCGCCGAGTAGTAGGTGCCCTCACGCGTCGTGGCGTCGCCCCGCAGCAGCTCGTCCAGCAGTGGCAGGAACTCGCCGAAGCGGTCCGCCCGCTCCTTCGGCGACCAGGCCTCCTGGCCCATCGCCGTCGCGTCGAAGCCGGTGCCGCCGGCGCCGATGCCGAGCGTCAGCCGCCCGCCGGACACGTCGTCCAGCGTGATCAGCTCCTTCGCCAGCGTCACCGGGTGGCGGAAGTTCGGCGAGGTCACCAGCGTCCCCAGGCGGAGGCGCTCGGTGGCCGTCGCGGCCGCCGTCAGCGTCGGGACCGAGCCGAACCACGGCTCGTCCCGGAAAGACCGCCAGGAGAGGTGGTCGTAGGTGTACGCGGCGTGGAACCCGAGGTCCTCGGCCCGCCGCCAGATCTTCTGCCCCTCGCCCCACCGGTGGATGGGGAGGATCACCGTACTCAGTCGCATGGCATCGACCCTACGCTGCGAAATCCAACAGGCTGCGAGAGCGTTTCAGCTCTCGCGGTAGCGCGCGAGGACGCGTGCGCGCTCGCGCTTCCAGGACCAGTCCGAAGCCGTCCGATAGAACAGAGCTCCCTTGGCAAGCTCGAAGGACTGGCCAGCAGGCCTGCCGGTTTCCTTGAGGACCAGGATCGCGGAGAGCATCGGCTCAAGCCCCTGGCTGTCCCGACGGCAGGCGTCGCCGGCCACGCCAGCGCTCGTAGCGTTCATCGACGAGCACCGGGGCCGCTTCGGCGACGTCGAGCCGATCTGCCGCGTGCTCACCGAGCACGCGGCAGCATCGCCCCCTCCACCTACTACGCGCAGCACAAGCGCCTGGCCTCGCCCGCCGCCCGCACCGTGCGAGACCGGGAACCCAAGGAGCGGATCAAGGACGTTCACGACGCCGACTACGGGGTCTACGGGGCCCGGAAGGTCTGGTGGGAGCTGGCCGGCAAGGCCACAGAGTGGCACGCTGCACCGCCGAACGCCTGATGCGAACCCGGCATCATCGGCGCCGTAACGCCTTCTCCCGGCGCATCGTCGGCTGGTCGGCCGCGACCTCGGAGGAGCCCGGCTTGTGCTGGATTCGTTGGACATGGCGCTGTGGCGGCGCGACCGTGACGGATTCCCGTGGCGAGGCGAGTTGATACATCATCCGGATGCCCGATCGCAGTACGCGAGTTTCCGGCTCGCCGAACACCTGAACGCCGCCGGCATCGCAGCCTCGATCGGATCCGTCGGCGACGCCTACGACAACGCCCTCATGGAGTCCACGATCGGCCTGTTCAAGACCGAGCTGATCAAGCCCCGGCAGTCCTGTCGGAGCCGGCGGGGACGGCCGGGTACGCGAGGAATGCGTCGCGTACCTGGCCGCTCCGGGCGACCGGCGTCAGTCCTGGGCCTGGGTACGGCGGCGGTTGGCGTAGAAGACCGCGCCGGCGCCGAGCAGCACCAGAGCTCCGCCGGCACCGACGAGTGCGCCGGAGTCGCTACCGCCGCCGGTGCTGGCCAGGGAGACGTCGGTCGGGGTGGTGCCAGTCGTGGCCGACGGGGAAGAGGAGGTGTACGCCGCCGGGACGACCTGGGTGCCGGCCGTCTCGGACCGGACCGCACTCGGGGCCGCGCTCGGGGTGGCCGACGGCGTGTCGGCCGGGGTGTCAATCGGTGCGGCGACCTGGAGGGTGAGCGGGTCGGTCTGGGTGCTGGTGTTCAGGTCGTTGTGGAGTGCGACCTTCAGGGTGGTGTCGTTGGTGGGGAGGGCGGACTTCACCTTGACGGTGACGGTCCAGGTGTAGGTGGTGTGGGCGGGGACGTGGAAGGGGACCCGGGTCATGCTGTTGGCGGGGAGGACGTAGCCGGTGAAGGCGTTGTCACTGCCGAAGCTCCTGGTGCCCATGCTGGCCGGCGCCGAGAGGGCGGTGGCGGTGAAGTCGATCCACTCCCAGTCCTTCGGGATCGCGGCGTTCGGGGCGACGGTGACCGTGGGGTGGAAGTCCTGTACCTGGTCGGAGTTGTTGGTGACGGTCAGCTTCAGGTCGGCACCGGCGCCGTCGCGGACCAGCGGGGCTTGTCCTGCGGTCTGCTCCAGGCCGGCGGTCAGGGGCTTCGTGTCGCTCACCGTGGGGGCGACCGCGACGGTGGCGAAGGGCTGGGCATCGGCGAAGGCGGTCGCCGGGACCAGGGCGGCAGCGCTGGTGATGACCGTCAGAGTGGCGGCGGCGAGCAGGCGGGAACGGCGGACGGACTGGCGCGCGGACATGACTGGGATCCCCCGAGGAAATACCTGGCGTGACTGGAAGGTGATGGTCGCTCGGCCACTTCTCGTAGGCCCGGTGGCTGCGATGTGAATATCTTGTCAGGGAGGTGGTTCGCATGCCGCGACGAAAGTGTCACTGGTGCGTAACTGCCTGCCAGACCAGCTGGGATTCCCAGGAGACCGGCCTCGGGCCGGAGGCGCGTGCTGGACCGCCGTCCGTACTCCTGAAGGAAAGTCGAACCCGAACCATCTCGCGCCGATCGAGGCTACGGATGCCCCGGGCCGCCCCAACCGAGCACTCGCCCAAGTGGCGCTGACTCTCCGAACCCGTGTCCGTGGACGCACAGGCTCCACTTCCACAGCGGCACCACCTGTCGACGGTTCAGCCACGCCCCCTGTGAAGTCGCAGGTCAGCCCGCGATGGGTGAACGAGGCTTGACCGACGTCACGAGGGTGCCGATCCGGATCCGCTCGGTGGCCGCCGCGGCCGCCGTCAGCGTCGGAATCGCCCCGAACCACGGCTCGTCGCGGAACGACCGCCAGGAGAGGTGGTCGTAGGTGTACGCGGCATGGAACCCGAGGTCCTCGGCCCGCCGCCAGATCTTCTGTCCCTCGCTCCACCGGTGGATTGGGAGGATAACGGTACTCAAGCGCATGCAGTGACGATACGCGCGAATCGGCGGGGCTTCGGACCGCCAGTGAGTCGGCGCGAGCAGGTCGGCTAGCGTAGCTGCGTGGGCACTTTGAGCAGACGAGAACTGGCCGCCTTGGTCGAAGAGGCGACGGTCGACACCTACGACGAGCACGAGGAAGTGTCGGCTCTGTTCACCGTCGTCGAGGAGAACCTGGCGGTGCCGTTCAGCACCTCGGTGCTGGGCGTCGAGGTGACCGTGCGCGGCATCGACCTCTCACGGGACGGAAGGATCGTCGCCCTGTGCGCCCGCGGTGAGTTCCGGCAGACGATCGGGTTGCTGGACCTTCCGTTGCCGGAACCGGCTCCGGACGGAGCGGAGTGGGTCGAGGCGTACCGCTACTACTGGGCGCAGTGAGCGTCGGAACCTTCAAGACCGGGAGGACTCGCATGGCTGTCGCTGTACGGAGCGAGGACGAGGCATCGTTGCGACGCCTGATCGAGCGAAGTTCCGAACTGAAGGGTGAACTCGTCGCCTTCGCCCAGAGTGCGCGCTTCGACCGGTGGTTGACGCCCCTCCTCCTGGAGGCCGCCGGGCCTCAGCGGCAGTTGGAGGAAGGCGATGCGATCCGGATCACCGACAACTTCATCCTGCGGTACCGCTTGCCGGACGGTTCGACCGTGGTGGACCGGTTCGTCGCAGGGCGGCGGGACCTGACCGAAGCCGACCGGGCGATGCTGCTCGGCTGGCGTGACCCGGTCGAGGGCGTCTTCGAGATCCGGCGCAAGGACGGGGACGCCGTCGTCCTGCTGAACCTGGTCGACGACCTGGAGTACCGCACCTACTCGAACGTCGGGCGGGCGGCCTTCCGCGGAGTGTCCAGGGGAGGATTCCTCCTCAGCTGCCTGGTACCCGTCCACTCGGCCGACGGGGCATGGCTGATCTCCGGGGCGATGTCGCACTACCCGAAGTCCAGCGCCACGGAGATCGCCCGGGCCGCACTCCAACTGGCCACCATCCACCCCGAACTGGTCTTCCGCAACCCCGAGAAGATCGAGCAGGGATGGGAGTCGATGCGGGAGGACCGGGCCGCGTTCATCGAGTTCTGCGGCAGCGACGAACTGGTCCTTCCCCCTGCCGAGGTCGAGGATCGGCTCAACGCCTACTACCGGCACCGGCAGCAGGCCGCCGTCGCCGAGCATCCCGACCGAGTCCGGGGCAGGCGGCTCCCAGGCCTGGACTTCCCGGCCTTCGAACTACCGCAAGGACTCGCGGAATCGGACACAGTCGGCGTCATCTACGACGACGTCGACGGGCTCAACTTCTACCCGGACTACGGGATGCTGCGGGACCTCTTCGCCGACCCGGCCCTCGCGGGCCGCAAGCGGCGCCAGGACCTGCTGCGCGTGTACCTGCGCGAGGAGTCGATCGCGCCACTGCCGATCCGCCGGCTGGCCGCCGCCCACCCGGAGACCGTCGACGAGGTGTTCCGGAAGCTGCTGCGGAAGCCCGGATTCACCTGGACCGAGCACGGTGACGAGCTGCTTCGCCGGCGCAAGCCTTGGTACTACGAGAGCGAGCCACGCCCTGGCTTCTCCGTGATCGGCGAGCGCCTCAGCGAACTCGCCGCCGGCGGCCGACAGCCGAAACTCACCAGAGCGCGGCGCGCGCCCCGCAGGCCCCGTCACCCGTAGAGAAGACATGAAGTGGCGGCAGGGCCGCGCGGCGGTCGAGGGGATGCTGGCGCGCAAGGAACTGGAGCGAGTGCCCGCAAGCCGGGAGCAGGCCGACGATCTCCTCGCCCAGGCGTCGAATCATCTCAAGGCAGCGTAGGCGGTCGTTTCTTTCGATGCGATCGGCGCCTACCAGCTGCTGCACGACGCAACGCGCACGTCGCTGGTCGCGGTTCTGGAGAACCAGGGGCTGCGACCGACCAGCCGAGGGGGCCACGTCGCAGTTCTGCCGAGGGGGCCACGTCGCAGTTCTGGAAGCCGTCGGCGCTCGGCCGGACGGTGATCTTCGGGGGCCGTCGGGGTGAGGAGCTAGTCTGTCCGCCGCACCTGCATCTGATCATGCGTTAAACGGGGGTTCTTTCGTCATGTCTGCTTCCAGGAGGCTGCTCGCCGCCGCTCTGGTCACCACCGCCGCGTTCGCCCTGGCGGCCTGCGGCCCGGACGACTCGTCGGACCAGGGCGCGGGCGGCACCACCGCCACCGCCACCGCCGCGCCCGCCACCGCCGCGCCCGCCACCGGCGGCGCCGCCTCGCCGACCGCCGCCCCGGCCACCGGCACCGCCAAGCCGGCCCCGACCGGCAAGCCCACCGATGGTGGCTCGGAGGGCTTTTGCACCAGTGCCCCGCTGCCCGCCGGGCAGAAGTGGATCATCCCGGTGAAGGGCACCAGCGCGACGACGCTGACCTACAAGGACACCAAGGACGCCTGTGGCGTCGACGACGTCAACTTCGAGGCGGTGGGTGCCGAGAAGACCGCGCCGTTCGCACCGACCGCCAAGGGCCACCTCAAGTCGGTGGTGGCCGCGCCGAAGGACGTCAACGCGGCCGACCTGGCGAAGCACATCAACGAGTGCATCGCCACCCCGGGCAACCAGAAGGGCTCGTACCCCTGCTCGGCCGGCGCCTACAAGGTCGCGATCGACGCGTCCGGCAAGGTCGTCGAGATGTGGGAGCGTCCGAGCTCCTGACGCGACGTCGGTACGGCGCCGGGGCGCTCGCCGCACGGTGAGCGATTCGACGAGAGGACAGGTCGGTTCCGAGTCCGCGCCCCCTAGGGGAGATCCGTCCCGGTGTCATACCGCAGCAGCAGGAGGCTTCGTCATTCACGCTCATAGCCCTTGCGACGCAAGCCCGTTACGTTGAGCGTGTGTCCACTGCTGTCATCAAGACCGAGGGCCTCACCAAGAGGTTCCCCCGGGTCACCGCCCTCGACCAGCTGACCGTCGAGGTGCAGCCCGGGGTCGTCGGGCTGGTCGGGGCCAACGGGGCGGGCAAGTCCACCCTGATCAAGATCCTGCTCGGGCTCGCCCCGGCGACCTCCGGCCGCGGCGAGGTGCTCGGCCTGGACATCGCCACCCAGGGCTCCGAGATCCGCGAGCGGGTCGGTTACATGCCGGAGCACGACTGCCTGCCACCGGACGTCTCCGCGACGGAGTTCGTGGTGCACATGGCCCGGATGGCGGGACTGCCCGCCACCGCCGCCCGTGAGCGCACCGCGGACACCCTGCGGCACGTCGGCCTGTACGAGGAGCGGTACCGCCCGATGGGCGGCTACTCGACCGGCATGAAGCAGCGGGTCAAGCTCGCCCAGGCGCTGGTGCACGACCCCGAGCTGGTGCTGCTGGACGAGCCGACCAACGGCCTCGATCCGGCCGGCCGGGACGAGATGCTGGGGCTGATCCGCCGGGTGCACACCGACTTCGGGATCTCGGTGCTGGTCACCACCCACCTGCTCGGCGAGCTGGAGCGCACCTGCGACCACCTGGTCGTCATCGACGGCGGCAAGCTGCTGCGCTCCTCCTCCACCGCCTCCTTCACCGAGGCGACGGCCGTCCTCGCGGTCGAGGTCACCGACCACCCGGAGGACGCCGTCGCCGAGCCCGGCACCGAGGTCCGCGAACGCCTCGCCGCGGCCGGCCTCACCGTCCAGTCCGAGGGCTCGCACCTGCTGCTGGTCCGGCTGGCCGGCGAGGACACCTACGACACCATCCGCGACACCGTCGCCGAACTGGGCCTGGGCCTGGTCCGGTTGGAGCAGCGCCGCCACCGGGTCGCCGAACTCTTCACCGACACCCGGCAGGACCAGGACAGCAGGGGAAGGACGGACGATGCCGCAGCCTCCTGACACCAGGCCCGCCGACACAGGTGTCATCCACGACATCGGCTACCGCGGCTACACCGGCCCCCGGCTCGGCCGGGCCTACGCGACCCGCTCGCTCTTCACCCAGAGCCTGCGCGCCGCCTACGGCCTCGGCCGTTCCGGAAAGTCCAAGGTGCTGCCGATGCTGATGCTCGGCGTGGTCACCGTCCCCGCGGTGATCTTCGTGGCGCTCGCGCTCTCCATGAAGCGGGACGAACTCCCGGTCGAGTACGCCGGCTACCTCTCCAGCCTCAGCCTGGTGGTCTCGGTCTTCCTGGCCTCCCAGGCGCCGGTGCTGCTCTCCCGGGACTTCCGGTACCACACCGTCCCGCTCTACTTCTCCCGCCCGATCACCCGCACCGACTACGTCCGGGCCAAGTTCGCCGCCATGGCCTGCGCCCAACTCCTGCTGATGGCAGCCCCGTTGCTGGTGCTCTACATCGGTGCGCTGCTCGGCGGGATGGACTTCGCGCACAACACCGGCCACTTCCTGTACGGCCTGGCGGCGGCCGCGCTGTACGCCCTGGTGCCGACCTCCGTCGCGCTGGTGATCGCGGCGAGCACCCCGCGCCGGGGCTTCGGGGTGGCGGCCATCATGGGCTACCTGGCGGTCAGTTCGGCGGTGGCCGCGATCGCGGTCGGCATCGGCAACCCGACTCCCGGCGGCTCGGACGCCGCCCAGTGGACCGCGCTGATCTCGCCCAACGGCCTGGTGGAGGCCGTGGTCAACGAGGTGTTCGACCTCGGCACCGGACTCGACCGCCGGCACGCCCCGGGCGGGCTGGGCCTGGTGGTGTTCGCACTGGTCGCGGTGGCGATGGTGGTCGGCTCGTACCGCCTCCTGCTGCGCCGCTACAGGAACGTCTGAGCAGGAACGTCTGAGAGGGCGGCATGGCCACCATCAGCATCGACAAGGTCTCCCGCTGGTTCGGGAACGTGGTCGCGGTCAACGACATCACCATGTCGGTCGGCCCCGGCATCACCGGCCTGCTCGGGCCCAACGGCGCGGGCAAGTCCACCCTCATCCACATGATGAGCGGTTTCCTCGCCCCGTCCAGCGGCACGGTCACCCTGGACGGCGCGCCGATCTGGCGCAACCAGCAGGTGTACCGGCAGATCGGCCTGGTCCCGGAACGGGAGTCGATGTACGACTACCTGACCGGCTGGGAGTTCGTCCTCGCCAACGCCGAGCTGCACGGCCTGCCCCAGCCCGGCGCCGCCGCCCGGCGCGCCCTGGACCTGGTCGAGATGGCGTACGCCAAGGACCGCCGCACCGGGACGTACTCCAAGGGCATGAAGCAGCGGGTCAAGATGGCCTCGGCCCTCGTCCACGACCCGGCCGTGCTGCTGCTGGACGAGCCCTTCAACGGCATGGACCCGCGCCAGCGGCTCCAGCTGATGGAGCTGCTGCGCCGCTTCGGCGCGGACGGCCGTACGGTGCTGTTCTCCTCCCACATCCTGGAGGAGGTCGAGCAACTGGCCCGGCACATCGAGGTCGTGGTGGCCGGGCGGCACGCCGCCTCGGGCGACTTCCGCCGGATCCGGCGGCTGATGACCGACCGCCCGCACCGTTACCTGGTCCGCTCCAGCGACGACCGCCGGCTCGCCGCCGCGCTGATCGCCGACGGTTCCACCACCGGCATCGAGGTGGACGAGCGGGAGCGGGCGCTGCGGATCGAGGCGGTGAACTTCCAGGGCTTCACCACCCTGCTGCCCCGGGTCGCCCGGGAGGCCGGCATCCGGCTGTACACCGTCTCCCCGGCGGACGAGTCGCTGGAGAGCGTCTTCTCGTACCTGGTCTCGGCATGACCCCCCGGCTGATCCACGCCCGGATCCACGCCCGGATCCACGCCCGGATCCACGCCCGGATCCACGTCACCCACCGGACCCAGGAAGGGGCCGACCGACCATGAACCCGACCGTCGCCAGGCTGACCCTGCGCGGCCTGCTCGGCCGCCGCCGCGGCGCCCTGCTGCTGGTGGCCCCGGCCCTGCTGCTGATCGTCTCGGCGATCGCCGCCGGGTCGAGCGGCGACGCGCACAGCCTGACCGTCAAGATCCTCGGCCAGCTGGACCTCGGCACCCTCGTCCCGATCCTCGGCCTGGTGGTCGGCACCGGGGTGATCGCCACCGAGATCGACGACGGCTCGATCGTCTACCTGTTGGCCAAGCCGCTGCCGCGCCGGCAGATCGTCACCACCAAGCTGTCCGTCGCGATCGGCACCGTCTGGGTGTTTGCCGCCGTTCCGACGCTGGTCTCCGGGCTGCTGCTGTACGGCACGAAGGACGGCGTGGCGCTCGGCTACACCGTCGCGGTGCTGGTCGCCGGGGTCGCGTACAGCGCGCTGTTCCTGCTGCTCGGCGTGGTCACCCGGCACGCGGTGGTGGCCGGGCTGGCGTACGCGCTGATCTGGGAGTCGCTGATCGGCAACTTCGTCGAGGGCGCGCGGACGCTGAGCATCCAGCAGTGGGGCCGGGCGGTCGCCGAGGCGGTGGCCGGGGACACCGTGGTCGGCGCCGACGTCTCGTTCGGCGCGGCCGTGCCGCTGCTGCTGGTGGTCACCGCCGCGGCGGCCGTGCTGGCCTCGGTGAAGCTCGCCGGGCTGACCCTCGCCGCCGAGGAGTGACGGTTCAGAGGGTCCGGTTGCGCCCGGCACCCCAGCCGGCCGCGCCGACCACCAGGACCAGCACCAGCATCAGTGCCAGCGTGGCCTCCCAGCCGCCGGTGAGCTGGTGCAGCGCACCGGCGCCGACCGGGCCGGCCGCGGCGACCAGATAGCCGATCGCCTGCGACATCCCGCCCAGCTGGGCGGCGCCGGCCGCGGTGCCGGTGCGCAGCACGATGAACGCCAGGCCCAGGCCCAGCGAACCGCCCTGGGCCACGCCGAGGACGGCCGCCGACGCCCAGGCGGCGGAGACCGGCGCGACCAGCAGCATGGCGATGCCGAGCCCGTTCAGGGCCGCCATGGTCACCGCCAGGGCGCGCTGGCTGGTCATCCGGCCGGCCATCAGCGGCACCAGGAAGGCGCCGGCCACCTGCACCAGGTTGGAGAAGGCGAAGACCAGGCCGGCCTGGCCGCGGTCCATGCCGTGGTCGGCCAGGATGGTCGGCATCCAGGCGACCAGGGTGTAGACCAGCAGCGACGAGATGCCCATGAACAGGCTGATCTGCCAGGCCAGCGGGGACTTCCAGATGCCCTCGATCGGCTTGCCCGGCTGGGCGGCCGCGGCCACCGCCGCCTTCTCCTGCCGGGAGCGCAGCACCTGCGGCAGCCAGGCCACCGCCGCGACCAGGGCGAGCAGCGACCAGGCGCCGAGCGAGGCCCGCCAGCCGCCGCCGAGCGCGTGCTCCAGCGGGACGGACGTTCCGGCGGCGAGGGTCGCGCCGACCAGCATGGTCGTCGAGTAGACGCCGGTCATGGTCGCGGCGCGGTCCGGGAACTCCCGCTTGACCAGGCCAGGCATCGACACGTTCAGCACCGCGATGGCCACGCCGATCACCACGCAGCCCGCGTACAGCGCGTACACCGAGGGCAGCACCCGCAGCAGCACGCCCGCGCCCAGCACCAGCACCGCGCCGAGTACCACCCGTTCGGCGCCGAAGCGGCGGGTCAGCCGGGGGGTGAGCGGGGCGCCGACGCCCTGGAACAGCACCGGGACGGTGGTGATCAGCCCGCTCGCGGTGGCGGACAGGCCGAAGGTCCGCTGGATCTCGCCGACCATCGGGGAGACCGCCGCCAGGCAGGCGCGCATGTTCAGCGCGACCAGCACGATGCCGGTCAGCAGCAGGGCGGGGTGGGCCAGCCGGGAGCGCAGGGGGAGCGGGGCAGGGGTGGTGACCACCGGCTGCTGGGCACGGGTGACGGCCATGGGTGTGCTGTTCTTTCGTGACTGCCTGGTTTGTGAATACCGGGGGAGGACGCGGACGGCGGGAGAGGGGCTCGCGCCGTCCTACTTCCGGGCCGCGATGGCGGCGAGCAGCTGCTCGACGGCCGCAGTCGGACCGGCGAGCAGCGCACGACACGCCGCCTCGGCACGGTCCGGGTCACCGCTCTCGATCGCGTCGACCAGCGCCTCGTGGGTGGCCACGACCGCCTCGGGCATGTCGTGGTCGCCGAAGGCGGAGGTCATGGCCTCGCGCACGGAGGCGCCGAAGTAGCGGTACACCTCGGTCAGCGCCGGGTTGTGCGCGGCCTCGACGACGGCGGTGTGGAACTCCAGGTCGTGCTCGACGGTGGCTTCGCGGCTCGCCCGCTCGGGGTGCGCCGCGAACACCTCGGCCTCACGGGCCAGCGCGGCCCGCATCCGGCGGACGTCCTCGGGGGTGTGCCGCAGGGCGGCCAGTCGGGCGCCCTCGGTCTCCAGCGCCGCGCGGACCTCCAGGACGTCCCGGATGCCCGAGCGCTGGACCCCGCGCAGCACTGCCGCCGGGTCGCTGGTGGACCGTACGAAGGTCCCCTCGCCCTGCCGGGAGACCAGCATTCCGGCGTGCACCAGCACCCGGATCGCCTCCCGCACGGTGTTCCGCCCGACCTGCAGCCGCTCGGCCAGCTCGTGCTCGGTGGGGATCTGCGATCCCACCGGCCAGGCTCCGCCGGCCAGCTGCTCGCGCAGTTGGTCGATCGCGGTGTCCACCAGGGAACGCCGCCCGGCCGCCTGCAGGCTGTTGCCGTCGCCGCTCATTCCGGGCCTCCCTTCGCACACCGCCGATCAGTCATCGGTCATCCTACAACCACTTGCCCGGTCATCCTACAACTGCGGGGTGAACCCTCTCCGATCCCTCCCGGAGCAGTCAGTCCGTCAGTTCGCGTCCGCAGGACCGCCAGGTCCACCGGGCCCCCGGCGTACTGGCGATCACCGCGGCCTCCGGGCCTCAGCGCGCGGGGTAGAGGCGCTCCAGGACGATGGCGACGCCGTCCTCGTCGTTGCTCGCGGTGACCTCGTCGGCGACGGCGAGCAGCTCCTCGTGCGCGTTGGCCATGGCCACGCCGTGCGCGGCCCAGCCGAACATCGGGACGTCGTTGGGCATGTCGCCGAAGGCGATGGTGTCGGCGGCGCGCACGCCCAGGCGGCGGGCGGCGACGGCCAGGCCGGTGGCCTTGGACAGGCCCAGCGGCAGCAGTTCGACCACGCCGGCGCCGGCCATCACCACGCCGACCAGACCGCCTGCGGCGTGCCGGGCGGCCTCGGCGAGGGCGTCGTCGGTCAGGCCGGGGTGCTGGATGTAGAGCTTGCTGACCGGGGAGGCGAGCAGCTCGTCGCGCTCGACCCGGACGACCGGCAGGTCGGAACCGATCAGCAGTTCGTAGCCGGGGCCGGCCAGCACCTGGCCGTCCAGGCCGTCCTGGTTGGCGGCGACGGCCAGCGGGCCGGTCTCGGCCTCGATCTTCTCGATCGCGAGCGCGGCGAGCCGGCGGTCCAGGGTGAGCGAGGTGAGCAGCTTGTGCGCGCCCGCGTCGTAGACCTGGGCGCCCTGGCCGCAGACCGCTATCCCGGTGTAGCCGATCTCGTCGAAGACCGGGCGGGCCCAGACGGCCGAGCGCCCGGTCACGATGATGTGCAGCGCGCCCGCGCCGACGGCCGCGGCCAGCGCGGCGCGGGTGCGCTCGGAGACGGTCTCCTCGCTGGTCAGCAGGGTGCCGTCGAGATCGGTGGCGACCAGCCGGTAGGGCAGGTCGCCACCGCTCGGGTGTGCGCCAGAGGTCACTTGACCGGCTCGATGACGGCGCGTCCGCCGAGGTACGGCCGCAGCGCCTCGGGCACGACGACCGAGCCGTCGGCCTGCTGGTGGTTCTCCAGGATCGCCACGATGGTGCGCGGGACGGCGACCAGGGTGCCGTTCAGGGTGGCGAGCGGGCGGGTCTTGCCCTCCTCGCGCATCCGGATCGACAGGCGGCGGGCCTGGTACTCGGTGGTGTTGGAGGTCGAGGTGACCTCGCGGTACTTGCCCTGGGTGGGGATCCAGGCCTCGATGTCGAACTTGCGCGCGGCCGAGGAGCCGAGGTCGCCGGAGGCGACGTCGATCACCCGGTACGGCAGCTCCAGCGCGTTGAGGAAGTCCTTCTCCCACTGGAGCAGGCGGCGGTGCTCGTTCTCCGCGTCCTCGGGCGTGGTGAAGACGAACATCTCCACCTTCTCGAACTGGTGGACGCGGATGATGCCGCGGGTGTCCTTGCCGTAGGTGCCGGCCTCGCGGCGGAAGCAGGACGAGTAACCGGCGTAGCGCAGCGGCAGCTTCTCGGCGTCGATGATCTCGTCCATGTGGTACGCCGCCAGCGGGACCTCGCTGGTGCCGACCAGGTACTTGTCCTCGTCGCCGAGGTGGTACACGTTCTCGGCGGCCTGGCCGAGGAAGCCGGTGCCGTCCATGGCGGCCGGGCGGACCAGGGCCGGGGTGATCATCGGGATGAAGCCGGCCGCGGTGGCCTGGGCGATCGCCATGTTGACCAGGGCGAGCTCCAGCAGCGCGCCGACGCCGGTCAGGTAGTAGGACCGGGCACCGGCGACCTTGGCGCCGCGCTCGGTGTCGATCGCGCCCAGCAGCTGGCCCAGCTCGACGTGGTCGCGGGGCTCGAAGCCCTCGGCGGCGAAGTCGCGCGGGGTGCCGATCTCCTCCAGGGTGACGAAGTCCTCCTCGCCGCCGACCGGGGCGGCCGGGTCGATGAGGTTCGCCAGGGAGCGGAGCAGGCGGTCCGCCTCCTCCTTGGCCGCGCTCTGCTCGGCGTCCGCGGCCTTGACCTCGGCGGCCAGGTCCTTGGTGCGCTGCAGCAGGGCGGCCTTCTCCTCGCCCTTGGCCTGGGCGACCTGCTTGCCGAGCACCCGCTGCTCGTTGCGCAGTTCGTCGAAGCGGCTGCCCGAGGACCGGCGCCGTTCGTCGGCGGAGAGGAGGGCGTCGACCACGTCGACGTCCTCGCCACGGACGCGCTGCGAGGCGCGTACTCGGTCAGGGTCCTCACGGAGCAGGCGAAGGTCAATCACAGGGCCTAGCGTACCGGGCGGGCGTTCCTCCACCGGTACCGGTTTTCCCCTGGGGATAACTCACCCGGGCCTGTGGATAACTCCTGTGGGGAACTCTCCGGGGGCGGGTTATCCACAGGCCTGGGGCCGGGGCTGTGGATTGATGGGGAGGATCGGCGTCCGCTCGCCGGAACCACGGAATTGAGGTTTCAAACCCCATTCGACCCTCTCGGGCGAGGGAATTGAAGCACTCAGACGGGTGATTTGCAGGCAAGTGGGTGACTCTGGTCCGATTAGTTGCCTCTGCGACGCAAACCGATGGTCCGACCGGTTCTGCGCAATGGCTATACCGGTTTGTCGACTCATCCCCAGGCCTGTGGATAACTTTCGGCTGTGGACAGCGGGGAGGCCTGTGGACAGCGGCCTCCGGCCCGGGGCGCCCCTGTGGACGACGGAACGGTCACTCGCCCCGGCTGATCGGCCCGGACGATAACAGTCGGAAAAGGTCAGAAAGACAAGAGATGTTGCCCGGATGTCCGGGCTCAGATGTCCCCGCGCCCGTCGAGCGCGCGGGAGAGCCAGTCCGCCGCCGCGGCGAAATCCTCGTCCGAGGTCCCCGGCCGCCGGTGCTTGGACACCTGGCGGTCGGCTCGCGGATAGGAACCGAGGAACCGCACCTGCGGGCTGATCCGCTTGAGGCCCATCATCGCCTCGGCCACCCGGCGCTCGGACAGGTGGCCCTCGCAGTCGATCAGGAAGCAGTAGTTGCCCAGCCCCTCGCCGGTCGGCCGGGACTCGATCCGCATCAGGTTCACCCCGCGCACCGCGAACTCCTGCAGCAGCTCCAGCAGCGCACCCGGGTGGTCGTCCGGCAGCCAGACCACCATCGAGGTCTTGTCCGAGCCGGTCGGCGAGGAGACCCGCCCCGGGCGGCCGACCAGTACGAACCGGGTGGTCGCGCTCTGCGCGTCCGCGATGTCCTTGACCAGCGGGTCCAGCCCGTAGATCGGCGCCGCGAACTCGCCCGCGAACGCCCCGTCGTACCGGCCCTCGGCGACCAGTCGGGCGCCGTCCGCGTTGGAGGCGGCCGACTCCCACCTGGCGTCCGGCAGGTTGGCCGCCAGCCAGCGGCGCACCTGCGGCTGGGCCACCGGGTGGCTGGTCACCGTCTTGATCCCGGACAGCTCGGTGCCCGGCCGCACCAGCAGCGCGAAGGCGATCGGCAGCAGCACCTCGCGGTAGATCATCAGCGGGCTGCCGGCGGCCAGTTCGTCGTTGGTCGCGGTGACCGCGCCCTCCACCGAGTTCTCGATCGGCACGAACGCCCCGGACGCCTCCCCGCCGCGCACCGCGTCCAGCGCCAGCGCCACCGAGGACAGCGGCACCAGCTCCCGGGTCGCCGCCTCGGGCAGCGTGTGCAGCGCCGCCTCGGTGAAGGTGCCGGCCGGGCCGAGATAGGTGTAGCGGGTGGCCGACATGACGCCTCCGTTGCCAGTGGGACAGTTCCTGAGCGGGGTGCCGCATGAGCGGGGTGGTGCCGAAGCAGTCACCATAACGATTCCGCGGCCCCGGCATGAAAGCGTTTCAGTGGCCGGGACCGCAGTTGCCGAACTACCCCTCCAGCAGCTGCTGCCCGAGGTAGCCTCCGGCCGGCACTCCCGGCGGCACCGCGTACAGCCCGCTCGCCTCGTGCCGCAGGAAGCGGGAGAGCCCGTCGCCCCGGGAGAGCTTGCGCTGCACCGGGGTGAAGCCCTTGCGCGGGTCGGCCTGGAAGGCGAGGAAGAGCAGCCCGGCGTCCGGCGAGCCGTCCGGCAGCAGGCCGTCGTGGTACGAGAAGCCGCGCCGCAGCATCGTCGCCCCGCCGTTGCCGGCCGGGGCCGCGACCCGCACGTGGGCGTCGGAGGGGATCGCCAGAGCGCCGTCCTGGCCCTGTGCGGAGAGGTCCACCGCGGTGCCCTCGCCGGAGCCGGCCGGAGCGCTCAACGGCGAACCGTCCGCCTTGCGCCGCCCGATCACCCGCTCCTGCCGCTCCACCGGCAGCTCCTCCCAGTGGTCCAGCAGCATCCGGATCCGCCGGAACACCAGGTACGAGCCCCCGGCCAGCCAGGCCGGCTGGTCCCCGCCGGCCGCGCAGAACACCTTGCCGGCGAAGCCGTCCTCGCCCGGCTTGGGGTTGTTGGTGCCGTCGATCTGGCCCATCAGGTTGCGTCCGGTCATCGGCCGCGCCGTGGCTCCGGGGGTACGGGCGAAGCCGGCCGCCTGCCAGCGCAGCGCCGCCGTCCCGGCCGCCAGCTTCTGCAGCGTCCGCAGCGCGTGCACCGCCACCAAGGCGTCATCGGCGCCGATCTGGACGAACAGGTCGCCCTCGCCGCGCGCCGCGTCCAGCGCGTCGCCGGTGAAGGCGGGCAGCGGTTCCAGCGCCGCCGGGCGGCGGTCGGACAGCCCGGCCTTGTCGAACAGCGCGGCGCCGAAGCCGACCGTGACGGTGAGCGAGCAGGGCCCGGCGTCCAGCGCGACCTGGTTGTCGAACTCCTCGGCCGGCTCCCCGGCGGTCAGCCGGTCCACCGCCTTGGTCCAGCGTTGCAGCAGGGTGCGCAGCCCGTCCCGGCCGGCCCCGTCGGCCAGGTCGAAGGCGGCCAGCTGGACCCTGGTCTGCTGCGGTTCGAGGATGCCGGCCTGGTGCTCGCCGCGGAACGGCACCCGGCCCGCGCCGAGCGCGCCGCTCTGGCCGGCCCGGTCCGCCCGGTCGTCGGACGGGCGGTCGTAGGCGACCGCCCCGGATACCCCGGCCCCGGCGCCGACCAGCAGTCCGGCGCCGGCCGTGCCGAGCAGCGCCCGGCGGGTGAAGCCCGCTGGGCCCTTCTCCTTCTGATTCACCGCGCTCACCCGATCTTGAACTGCTGGGTCGGGGTGGTCTGGTCGATGTCCGAGGAGCGGACCTGCACCGAGACCACCCAGGTGCCGGCCAGCGGCAGCTGCGTGGTGCCGCTCCAGCGGCCGGTGCCCTCCGGGGTCAGCGCCACCGGCAGCGGGCCCAGGTCGCGGTCCGGCAGGGTGAAGGCGAGCTGCACCTCCGGGATGTCCACCGGCTTCCCGTCCGTACCGTCCAGCGCGAGCTTCACCTCGTTCGGGCCGGTCTTGGCCGGGTTGAGGGTGACCGTCGCGGTGCCCTTGGCGTTCGGCGTCCGGCCCTTGGTGTCGTACGGCAGCTTGAGCTCCACCGTGCGGCCCGGCTCGGTCTGCGGAGCCGCCGCGGACCCGCCGGCCACCGGTGCGGCGTTCCCGGCCGCCTTGATCTCGCCCGCCACCCGCCCGGGCGGGGAGTTGGTGAGCATCGTGGTGACCACCAGCACCGCCACCGCGACCAGCGCCTCGACCAGCACCGAGCGGCGCAGCCCGGCCCGGGTCGGGGTCAGCCCGCGGTCGCGCCCGGCGCTCGCCCGGGCGGCCTGCTGCCGGGCCAGCTGCGCCTGCCGGACCGGGTCCCCGTCGTGCGCCGCGGCGTCGACCGGCTCGGGCACCTCGGCCCGCTCGACCTCCGCCGCCTCGGCCGGGGCCGAGCGCAGCCGGGCCAGCCAGGTACGGGAGATCCACGCGACGCCGAGCATGACGACCACGCAGCCGGTCTTCACCAGCAGCAGCTTCCCGTACTCGGTGCCGGTCAGCGCGCCCCAGCTGCCCAGGCCCCGCCAGGACTGGTAGATCCCGGTGACGACCAGCACGGCCACCGAGCCGAAGGCGACCTTCGAGAAGCGGTCCGCCACCTCGGCGCCGACGCCCTCGCGCAGCCCGACCAGCAGCGAGGCCAGCCCGCCCAGCCAGAGCGCCATCGCGATCAGGTGCAGGATGCCGAACGGCAGCGCCAGCCAGACCTGGATGCCCACCGAGGCGTGGTCGGCGCCGACCCAGGTCGCCGCGAGGGCGACCGCCAGCACCAGCCCGGCCACGCCCAGGCCCAGCCGGGCCTCGCGCTGCGGCCGCTCGGCGGCCCGCTGCTCCAGCTCGCGCAGCTCGGCGTCCTCGGCGTCCTCGGTGTGTTCGTCGGGTTCCCCGGCCTTCGCGGGGGCGGGCCGCTGCGGCTGCCCCAACTGCCCGACCAGCAGCGACAGGAAGATCCCGCCCGCCGCGAGCAGCAGCAGCCGGGCGGCCAGCGCGGTGCCGATCCGCTCGTCCAGCGTGGCGCGCACCAGCGACAGGTCGAGCGCCTTCCCGATGCCCGAGCCGCGCTCGTACGGGCCGCGCAGCATCAGCACCGCGACGGTCGAGGCCAGCAGCGCCGTCCAGCCGGTCATCAGCAGTCGCTGCACCGGACGCCGGGTCGCGCCGGCCGGCCAGCAGACCAGCACGAACGCGGCCACCCCGGCGAGCAGCGCGAACGCCGCGTACGCGACGGTGCGCCCGGTGCCGTACAGCGCGGAGACCAGGCCGTCCGCCTTGGCGCCCTGCAGCTCGGTGGCGGACACCGAGGTGTCCGAGGGAGCGCCGATGGAGAAGGTGAACGCCCCGCCGACCGGGTGTGAGTCCTCCGAGACGGCCCGCCAGGCCACCGTGTACGTGCCGTTAGCGAGCCCGCTGTTCAGCGCGACCCGGGCGGTGTTGCCCTGGCCGTCGGCGTGCGCCGGGTTGCCGGCGTCCACGGCCTTGCCGGCCGGGTCCAGCACCCGGACGGAGTCGCTGGACAGCGACACCGTCTCGCTGAAGGTCAGCGTGACCGCCTGCGGGGCGGTGGCGACCACCGAGTTCTGCCGCGGGTCGGTGGAGTCCAGGGTGGCGTGGGCGGAGGCCGGTCCGGCGCCGGCGAGCATCAGCGCGAGCAGCACGCCGAGCGTGCCGAGCGCTCCGACGACGCGTCGGGGGGCGATGCGTAGGGGGACGGTCCGGCGGTGCGAGGCCTTCTGCATGCTGGCGGGTCCCCTAACTCTGGCCGGGCCGGTAGGTGAGCTCCTTGACCGGCACCTTGACCGAGATGGTGCCGGACTTGGCGAAGGTGAGGTCGAGCTCCAGCTCGTCGCCCAGGGCGGGGGCCTTCTGCCACCCCATGATCATCAGGTGGGTGCCGCCGCGGGCGAGCTGCAACGCGCCGTGCGCGGGCACGTCCAGGCTGTCCACCTGCTCCATGGCCGACGCGGTCGAGCGGTGCATGGTGACCGAGCCTGCGGCCGGGCTGGTCACCTTGACCAGCTGGTCCGGCCCGCCGTCGTTGCGGACGGTCAGGTAGCCGGCGCCCATCCCGCCGGCCGGGGGCAGCGGGATGTAGGAGTCGGCCACGCTCAGCTTCGCCGGGCCCGCGTCGCCGGCGCCGTCCTGGCCGCTCGTCCCGCAGGCGGCCAGGATGGCGCCGCCGCCGAGGGCGGTGGCCACCACGGCGCCCAGCAGGGCCGCCCGGCGGAACCGTCGGCTGCCCGTCGTCGACATGCTCCTCTTGACGGTTCGCTCGCTGCGCTCGCTCATGCGCCCACCTCGCTGCGCTCGGCAGGCGCTTCGCGCAACGCGCACCTCTTGACGGTTCGCTCGCTTCGCTCGCTCACGCCGCAACCCCCTTGGCGAGCAGCGGCAGGTCGTGCTCGTAGGTCTTCTCCTCGGTGCCGCTCATGTAGAGCACGTGCGCCTTGTCGTCCGAGGGGAGGAAGGCCAGCACCTGGGCGCCGTGGGTGGAGGTGACCGTGCCGTCCGCGTTGACCACCGGGTCCTCGATCATGATGCCGAGCGACTTGGCGGCGGTCTTCACCTTCTCCAGGTCGCCGGTGAGGCCTATGAAGTCGCTGCCCATCGAGTCCAGCCAGGTGCGCAGCACCTTGGGGGTGTCGCGCTGCGGGTCGGTGGAGACGAAGACCACGTTGATCTTCTTCCGGTCCTCCGCCGAGAGCGCCTTCATCGCCACGCCGAGGTCGCCCATGGTGGTCGGGCAGACGTCCGGGCAGCTGGTGTACCCGAAGAACAGCAGCGTGGCCTTGCCGTTGGTCTGCTGCCGCAGGTCGTAGGGCTGGCCGGAGGTGTCGGTCAGCTGGAGGTCGGGCTTCTCGAAGTTCTTGGCGAGCTTGGTGCCCTGGTACGGGGTGTCCTCCTTCTGCTGGGTGACCTTGGCGGCGGTCGAGCCGCCGCCGGAGGAGCCGCAGGCGGAGAGAGTCAGGGCGGCGGCCAGCGCGAGGGCGGCGGCGCCGGCCAGCCGGGTGGTGCGGATGGCGCCGTTCGTACGGGTGGTGCGGGGCATGGGTGTTCCGATCGTCTGCGGTGGACCGCCGGCGGGGCCGCACCCGGGCATGGGCACGGCCCCGCCGGCGCGGGGATCAGGAGGCGGAGCCGCCGCTCTTGCGGCGCAGGCCGAGCACGCCGACGGCGGTGCCGATCACGCCGACCACGATGCCGACCACGCCGAGGGTACGGGCGGTGCTGTCGCTGGACTTGGTGTCGCCGGAGGCGGCGGCGTGGTCGGAGCCGTCCCCGTGGGTGCCGGCGGCCGGGGAGGCGGTGACGCCGTGGTCGTCGCCACCGGCGGCCTTGGTGAGCTTCAGGACCGGGGCCGGGTGGGCCGGCTCGGGCTGGCCGGCCTGGGCCTCGTCGATCCAGCGGACGACGTCGCCGTTGTCGTAGGTCTGCAGGGCCTTGAACTCCATGCTGTCGGAGTCGGTCGGCAGCGGCCCGAGCGAGACCCGGAACTCCTGGAACTGGCCGGGGGCGATCTTGGTGCCGGCGTCGGCGGTCCAGGTGATCTTGGAGACTGCCTCGGTGACGTCGCTGCCGTGCACCTTGATCGGCTTGTCGAGCTTGGACTTCTCGACGTTCGCGGTCCAGCCCGGCAGCGGCAGGGTCCGGACGGAGGCCAGCGGGTGGTCCAGCGGGAGGTTGACCTCCAGCTTCACCGTGCTCGCCGTGTCGCTCTCGTTCGGCACCCGGAAGTCGACGGCCGTGTAGCCGCCCTGGGCCGCCGAACCCGGGTTCACGGTGACGTGCGCGAAGGCGGGGCCGGCCAGCGCCACCACGGAGGCGGCGGCGGTCAGGGCGACGGCGGCGAGACGGCGGGCGGGAAGGGAACGCATGATGCGGGGTCTCCGATCGGAGCTCGGCGGCCCGCACTGCCGGGCGACGGGGGAACCGTGCCTCGGCGGGGACCGCGTGTGGTGACGTTGGGGGCAGAGCCTGGGGCCGCCGTCCCTGTGGCGGACGGGAACGGCCCGGACACCGCGCACCTCACCGCGAACCCGGTACGGCCCTACGGGCACGCACGGGGAACACCGGGTCAGTACGCGAGGGCCCCGCACGGCGGACCGCGCCGCACCACGCTGTGCCGCAGCACCGCACCGGCCGGAAGCAGGCCCTCGCCGCCCCTGGCCCCGAACCGGCGGGCCGGACCGGCCACGCCGAACAGACCGCGCAGCAGCGCGGCCACCAGCACGAACGCCGAGCGCAGCGGCGCCGCCCAGTGCTCCCGGGCCGCCGACGCGGCCACCCGCACCAGCCGCCACAGCGCCGCCTCGCCGCGCCGCAGCCACCAGCCCGCCACCAGCGCGGCGGCCAGGTGCCCGGCCAGCATCGACGGCGTCATCCCGAACACGCCGCCCTGCCACCAGGGCGCGACGGCGTACGCGTGCGGGTCCAGGCCCGCCGAGGAGACCAACTGCTCGGGGGACGCACTGCCGGGCAGGCCGACCAGCGTGCCCGGGCGGGCCTCGTTGCAGATCAGCCGGCCGGCCGCCTGCGGCATGGTCATCGCACCGTGGTGCATGCCGCCGCCGCCGAAGCCGTGGAAGAGGCAGTGCAGTCCGAGCTGCCCCGCGCCGAGCGCCCCGGCGATGGCCGCCAGCGAACGCTCCCGTCCACCACAGGCCACCGCGAGCACCAGCACCGCGGCGAAACCCGTCGCCAGCGCGGTCGGCGGCACGTCGCCGCCACCCGCCAGGGCGTGCCCGGCGGCCGCTATCAGCGTGCACACCAGCGCGAACGGGACCGCCCGGGCAAGCCGCAGATCCCAGGCGGCGACCCCTACCGGCCGGACCGGTACGGAGGCGCCCGGGACGGGGGCGGCGGGGAGGGCAGTCATGGCCGGGCCATCATCTCATCGCGTACAGCGCTGACACGGGCAGGGTGGGAAATCCCTACGAATGCCCCGTTCAGCGGCGGCGTGCACCACCACGTGTGCGCCCTTCGGCACACACCCCGTCCCCAGTCCATCCGCCGAACGGGCGGTAGCCGCCCCCGGGCACGGTTCACCGCCGAATCGCCCGGAGATACCTAGTTGTATGTGGAGCCGCAGCCAGGAGGGACCTCCCGTGGACATCTGGTGGACTCTGCACCTCAAGCGCGACCCCGCCAGTGTTCCGCTGGCGCGGCGCATCCTGCTCGGTGCCATGGCGACGGCCGGCGTCGACCCGCAGATCGCCGACGACCTCGGCGTCGCCCTCACCGAGGCCTGCGCCAACGCCGTCGAGCACGGCGCCACCGGCCGGCCCGAGGACGGCTTCCAGGTCACCGCCTCGATCAGCGGCGACCGCCTGCGGATCGAGGTCACCGACTCCGGCCCCGGCCTGCCGGCCCCCGCCGCCCCGCTCGCCCGCCGCCCGGCCACCCCCACCCCGGTCCGCCCCGCCGCGCCCGGCCGAGGGCCCCGCCGCTCCCGCCGCGGCCGCGCCACCGTTCCGGCCCGCATCCTCGCCGCCCACCGCCCCCGCCGCGACGGCCACCCCTACGACACCCACGTCCTCCCCTGCCGCCCCCCGGCCCCCACCCTCCGCCCGGTCGACCTCGACACCCTCCCCGACCTCACCGCCGAATCCGGCCGCGGCCTCTTCCTCATCCACGCCCTCACCGACCACGTCCAGCTCCGCAACCACCCCCTCCGGGGGGCCATCGTGAGCTTCGACAAGATCCTCAAGTGGCAGGACGACGCCCTGCTGCGGGCCGCTTCCTGACCCCGGCCCGCGTCGCCGCTTCACGGCCGGACCGCTTCACGGCCGGACCGGGCTGGTCACGTCTCGCGCATCCTCGGGGGCCGTGGCCGCCGGAGCACGGCGGCTACGGGCAACCGGCGTTCCGGCTGCCCGCCCACCGCTGTGCCGTAGGGGCACGCGGCTCCGCACCACCCGGCGGTCAGTCCTCGGTGGGGCGGCGGCGGGTCAGGAAGACGAGGGTGGCGCCGAGGAGGAGGGCGGTGGTGCCGGCGATGGCGAGGGGGCGGCTGGCGGTGCCGGCGCCGGTGTCGGCGAGGCGGGTGGGGCCGGCGGGCGGGGTGGTGGGGGTGCGGTTGGCGGAGGCGGAGGCGGAGGCGTAGGTGAAGGTGGCGGTGAGCTGGGGGCAGGTGTACTTCTTCGCCGGGGCGGAGCCGGACGGAAGGACCTCGGACTTGGCGGTGAAGGTGAGGCGGTGGT
The DNA here is from genome assembly GCF_055560875.1 of Kitasatospora sp. NPDC023118. Classification (NCBI taxonomy): domain Bacteria; kingdom Bacillati; phylum Actinomycetota; class Actinomycetes; order Kitasatosporales; family Streptomycetaceae; genus Kitasatospora; species Kitasatospora sp. NPDC023118. Next base: position 121,090 of record NZ_JBVHHW010000003.1, on the reverse strand, counting down.
CGCCGAGGGCGGTGGCCCGCAGCTGGAGGGTGAGCTTCTGGCCCGGGGCGAGCTGGTAGGTGCCGGCGTTGGTCGGCGTCCCGGAGACGGTGAGGGGCTTCCAGGTGCCCCCGGGGGCGCGCAGTTCGGAGCTGAGGTCGCTGCCGCCGTCGGCGAGGGAGACGGTGGTGGCGAGCTCCTTGACCGTCGTGGTGCTGATGTTGTCGAAGGTGACCGCGAGCTGCCCCGGGGTGGTGCTACTGCCGGTGACCGGCATCGTGACCGCCATCGGGCCCTCCGGGCAATCGGCTGCGGAGCCGGTGGCGGTCGGGGTGGCCGAGGGCGTCGCGGTGGGGGTGGCGCTGCCGGACGGGGCGTCCGTGGGGCCGGTCGTGGCACTCGGGGCCGGGGCGGACGGCGTCAGCGAGGGCGTTGCCGAGGTTGCCGACGGCGCCGACGTGGGCGAGGAGTCGGCGGCGAGGGCGGGAACCGTACCGAGGGCGACCGGGCCCGCGGTGAGCACGAGGAGGGTGCAGGCGGCGGGAAGGCGGGCGGGTCGCATCGATGGGCTCCAGCGGTCGGGTCGGGTGTGCGCTCTCCGGGGGAAGACCGCCGAGGGGCGCGAACGGTTGTCCGCGCCCCTCGGGTTCATCCCGTGGGGATCAGCCGTGCGCGCCGGCCTTGCGACGACGCAGGACGAACAGGGTGCCGGCACCGGCCGCCAGCACCGCCGCGCCGCCGAGGGCGATCGGCAGGGTGTTGGAGTCGGCACCGGTGTGGGCCAACTCCGGACCGGCCGACGCCGACGCCGACGCCGAGGCGGAGACGGAGGCGGAGGCCGAGGCCGAGGCCGGGATCGCGGCCGGGGTGGTGGCGCCGCCGGCGTCGGCGACGTGGAACTCGCCCAGGTAGTCGTCGAGGAACTGCGTGCAGGCCTGGGCCTTGTTGTTGGCCGGGGTGGGGACCTTGTCGTTGTCGAAGGCGTCCGAGCCGGCTTCGTAGTTCGCGCCGTAACGACCGACCGGGGCCTTCGCGGTGGCGGCGATCCGGACCTTGTAGGTGAGCTTCTCGCCCTTGGCCAGCTTGAAGTCGGGGACCCGGAGGCTCCGGTCGTTGAGCTGCACGGGCTTCCAACCGTCGCCGGTGTTCAGCTGGACGTCGAAGAACCCGGTGTTCCATTCGACCGGGCGGGCTCCGTCGAACTCGTCGGTGACGTAGTAGGAGTTGTGGACGGCGGGCAGGTCGACGCCGCTCTTGTTCTCCCAGGTCACGGTGACCTCGGCGGCCGGGCCGCCCTTGACCAGGGTGGTGCCGTACAGGCCGGTGCCGGTGGCCTTGAGCAGGGAGCTCTGGTAGACACCGCCGTGGCAGCGGTCGCTGCTGGTGGGCGTCGGCGCCGGGAGGGACGGCAGGTTCGTCGGCTTGGCGGTGGCCGGGGCGGTGGCGGTCGGGGCCGGGGTGCCGGGCGCGGTCGCGGGCGCGGTCGCGGTGACGCTCGGGGCCGCGGTGGCGGTCGGGGTCGCGGGGACCCCGACGGCGCTCGCGGTGGCGGCGCCGACGGTGGCGCCGAAGGTGAGGGCGACCAGGGCCGCGGAGGCCAGCAGGCGGGAAGAGCGCACGTTACAAGGCTCCAGCTTTGGGTGAAATGTGACTGATTTTGAGCGACTCGGGGCTTCGGCGGACGCCGTCGGCGCTAGTCGAGCCCGCGTACCCTATCGGGCGGCGGTGGCTGGATCTCGACGGGGGAGTGGGGGAGGGAGCCCCCGGTTGCCGGGCTCCGGAGGCGGTCGGACGATGGGGTGCATGATGCACCAGATGCGAGCCGAGTACGGCGCCGACGGCGAGGCCGGCGGGGTGCGGCTGTGGCACATGGTCCGGGGCGGGCAGAGCGTGGCGATGTGCGGCCGCGAGCTCGATCCGGGGGCGCCGGTGCGGGAGGCGGTGGACTGGGGGAGGACCCCCGAACTGTGCTGCCACACCTGCGGGGCGTACTTCCTGCGCGAGCAGCCCTACCTGGCGGCCGAGCACCCCTGAGGCCGGCGCCGTCGTGATCGGCGCTACCGTGCTCGGCATGGAGCAATCCCTCGTCCGGCCGCGCTCGTTGACTCGTGCGGCCGCCGGGCTGAGGTCCGGTGCGCCGGGCCTGCCCGAGCACGTGGACCGTTTCTGCGCGCTGGTCGAGCGGGTGGATCCGCTGATCCACGCCTTCGTGTCGGAGCCCGGGCGGCATGGCCGACTGCGGGCGCGGGCGCGGGAGTTGGCCGCGCGGTACCCGGAGCCGGCCGGGCGGCCGCCGCTGTACGGGGTGCCGGTGGGGGTCAAGGACATCGTGCACGTGGACGGGCTGCCCACGCACGGTGGATCCGCCCTGCCGCCGGGGGTGCTGGCGGGCCCGCAGGCCGTGGTGGTGGACCGGCTGCTGGCGGCGGGGGCGATGGTCGCGGGCAAGACGGTGACCGCCGAGTTCGCGGCGAGCGCCCCGGGCCCGACCCGCAATCCGCACCATCCGGGGCACACCCCGGGCGGTTCCAGCAGCGGTTCGGCGGCGGCGGTCGCGGCGGGGCTGGTGCCGTTGGCGATCGGCACCCAGACGGTCGGTTCGGTGATCCGCCCGGCCGCGTACTGCGGGGTGGTGGGGTTCCGGCCGACGTACGGGCGGATCCCGATCGCGGGCGTGATCCCGAACGCGCCGAGCTTCGACACCCTGGGGGTGTTCACCGCCGATCTGGCGGGTGCGGCGTTGGCGGCCTCGCTGCTCTGTGACGACTGGCGGACCGGCCCCGTGCCGGACGCGCCCGTGCTCGGTGTGCCGGACGGCCCGTACCTGGAGCGGGCCGAACCGGCCGCGCTGCGCGTCTTCGAGGAGCGGGTGGAACGGCTGGAGCAGGCCGGTTCGACGGTGCGCCGGGTGCCGTTGTTCCCCGACTTCGCCGAGATCATCCGGCAGTTGCAGACCGTGAACCGTTTCGAGCTGGCCCGCAGTCACGCCGACTGGTTCGCCCGGTTCGGCGGTCTGTACCGGCCGGAGACGGTGGCGAGCATCCGGGTCGGCCAGGGCGTGGCGGCCGAGGACCGGGCCGCCGCGCTGGACTTCCGGGAGCGACTGCGCGAGCGGGTGGCGGCGGCGACCGCCGAAGCCGGGGTGGACCTGTGGCTGGCGCCCTCGGCGACCGGCGGTGCGCCGCAGGGCCTGCGCAGCACCGGGGACACGGTGATGTCGCTGCCGTGGAGCTTCCTCGGGCTGCCTGCGCTGAGCCTGCCGGCCGGCCGGACCGCGGCCGGGCTGCCGCTCGGCCTGCAGGTGGTCGGCGCGGCGGGCGGCGACGAGCGGCTGCTCGCCCAAGCTGCCGCGCTGGAAGGGGTGTTGGAATAAAGGGCGTTGGACTCAAGGGCGTTGGACTCAAGGGCGTTGGGCGGACCCGGTGGGCGTCTTCTGCCGGACCGGCGCCGAACTCACCGCCGCCTTCCGGGAGGCGGCCGCCGTCGACCGGGCGCTCTGGCGGCCCGAGATCCGCGATGGCGGCCCGTTCCCGCTCGCCCAGGCGGTGGGCTTCCACCTGCTCGACTCCCTGGTGCACGGCTGGGACGTCGCCGCCGCGCTCGACGCCCTGGCCGACGCCCTGGTCGCGGCGGTGGACGGCGACGACGCCCTGGCCGACGCCCTGTCGGCGGTGACCGAGGCCGTCCCGAACACGCCGGAGGCCCGGGCGCCCGGCCGGGCCTTCCGTCCGGGCCTCGAACCCGGCGGCGGCGCCGGCCGGTTCGACCGCGTCCTGGCGCTGCTCGGCCGCGACCCGGCCTGGCAGGCCTCCTGAGGTCGTGCCCGCTGAGGTCATGCCCGCTCAGGTCGCGCCCGCTCAGGTCGTGCCCGCGAACTAGGCCTTCCGCTCCCGGTTCTCGTCCGGGAAGCGCGGACCGCCGATCAGGAAGAACAGCGCAGCGGTCGGAAAGCCGAGCGAGGCGGCCAGCACCACGATGAACTGCCAGAACATCTTCCGCTCCTCGTCAGTCCCGGGTCGGTCGGACACCCGAAGGTGGTCCCAAACCTGACCGGCCCTGATCGGCCGAATTGTCCGGTCGCTATCCGACGGTATGGCTGAATTGCCCCCGATGCCACCGGACAGCGGGCCCCGGCCCGCGCCACACCGACGCACGGGTCTGGGCGCGGGCCGGGGGCTGCGGCCACACTGTCGGGATGCAGCTACAGCTCGCAGGGGAAGCACGGCGGCCCGACCGGGAGAGCGAGGACTTCGCGGCGGCCTCACCGGAGGCGCTGGTCCTGCTGGACGGCGCGAGTTCGCCGGCCGGCCTGGAGTCCGGGTGCCGGCACGGAACGGCCTGGTACGTCCGCCGGTTGGGGGTGCACCTGCTCGCCCGGCTCACCGACCGCGTGGACCGCTCGATCGCCGAGTGCCTGTCCGATGCCATCGTGGAGACGGCCGCGCTGCACGGCGGCCGCTGCGACCTCGCCCACCCCAACACGCCCGCCGCGATGGTGGTCGCGGCCCGGCGGCACGGCGAGTCGCTGGAGTACCTGGTGCTCGGCGACTCGCTGCTGGTGCTGGAGTTCAAGGACGGCCCGCCGAAGGTGATCGGGGACAACCAGCGCTTCCCCGGCGGGGAGGGGCTGCGCCGCCAGGTCTGGGCGACCGTCCCGGGCTCGGCCGAGCGGACCGCGCTGCACCTGGAGTACACACTGGCCGTGCGCGCCGCCCGCAACCGGGGCAGCGGGCCGTGGATCGCGGCCGCCAGCCCGCGTGCGGCCGAGCACGCCGAGACCGGCTTCGTCCGGCTGGACCGGCTGCACGCGCTGGCCGCGCTCACCGACGGCGCCTCGCGCTACACCGAGCGCTTCGGGCTGGGCAGTTGGGGCGATGTGCTGCGGCTGCTCGCGGAGTCCGGCCCGGGTGAGCTGATCGCCCAGGTCCGCGAGGTGGAGCGGGCGGACGCCACCTGCGAGCGCTGGCCGCGCGGCAAGACCCACGACGACGCCTCGGCGGTCTACGCACTGCTGTAGCCGGGCCCGTGGGTGGAGGCGAAACGGCGGGAGGGCCGCAGGTCGGAACCTGCGGCGCTCCCGTCGGGGCGGATCAGTGAGCGTCGGTCGGGATGGTGCCGAGGCGGCCGGCCTGGAAGTCCTCCATGGCCTGCTGGAGCTCCCGGTGGCTGTTCATCACGAACGGGCCGTACCACGCCACTGGCTCGCGGATCGGCTGACCGCCGAGGAGGACGACCTCGAAGTTGGCGCTGCGCGAGTCCTGGGCCTCGTCGGCGCGGATGGTGATCGAGTCGCCGTCACCGAACACGACCGCCTGGCCCATCCCGAACGGGCGCCGCTCCTGGCCGGCCGAGCCCGTGCCGGCCAGACCGTAGGCGAGGGCGTTGAAGTCCGAGCGCCAGGGCAGGGTGACCTGGGCGCCCGGGTTGACCGACGCGTGGATCATTGTGATCGGGGTGTGGGTGGCGCCCGGGCCCTGGTGGCCGTCGATCTCGCCGGCGATCACCCGCAGCAGCGCTCCGCCGTCCTCGGAGCTGAGCAGCTTGACGCTGCCGCCGCGGATGTCCTGGTACTTCGGGGCGATCATCTTGTCCGAGGCGGGCAGGTTGACCCACAGCTGGAGGCCGTGGAACAGGCCGCCGGACATCACCAGCGACTCCGGCGGGGTCTCGATGTGCAGCAGACCGGAGCCGGCCGTCATCCACTGGGTGTCGCCGTCGGTGATGACGCCACCGCCGCCGTGCGAGTCCTGGTGGATGAACGTTCCGTCAATGATGTAGGTGACCGTCTCGAAGCCCCGGTGCGGGTGCCAGGGGGTGCCCTTGGGCTCGCCGGCCGCGTAGTCCACCTCGCCCATCTGGTCCATCATGATGAACGGGTCGAGGTACCTGGTGTTGATCTTGGCGAAGGCGCGGCGGACGGGGAAGCCCTCGCCCTCGTAGCCCTCGGGCGCGGTGGCCACGGTGAGGACGGGCCGGGCGCTCGCGACGGCCGGGTCCGGCGTGGTGACACGCGGAAGGGTCAGCGGGTTGTCGACGGTCACGGCGGGCATGTCGGCCTCCTTCGGGGGTTTCTGGCCTACGTCCACGAGGGTAGTTCAATGCTCAACAACAAGCAAGTTGAAAATTGAACTATGTAGCGACGGAGGAGCGCGGGGCTCCTCTCCAGGATGGGTCAGCCGTACATCCGGCGCATGGTGAAGTCGACCATCTGCTCGACCGCCTTGGCGTCGAACACCATCCGGTGCTCGCCCTCCATGTCCAGCGCGAAGCCGTAGCCGGTCGGCAGCAGGTCCAGGACCTCGGCGCCGGTGACGGTGAAGTGCTTGGAGTCCTTGCCGGCGTAGCGGCGCAGCTCCTTGAGCGAGCTGAACATCGGGATCACCGGCGTCGGGGTGTTGTGCAGCGCGAGGAAGCCGGGGCGGTCGCCGCGCGGGCAGTGCACCTTCGAGGTGATGAAGATCGCCTGGAAGTCCTCGACCGCCATCGAGCCGGTGGTGAAGGCCCGGACGGCGTCCGCCAGCGACGGCGGGGAGGGCTCGGGGTACAGCGATTGCTGGGACGCCTGCCCCTGTGCGCCGTACGCGTCGGGTCCGGGCATGCCGTTCATGCCCGGCTGCGGACCCGCCTGCTGCTGGTAGGGGTCGCCCGGGTATGCGTTCTGGTCATATCCGTACACACGGACAGGCTAGCGGGAGCGCACCCGCCCGCGCTGGCGTCGATCCTGACAAGGAGTGGTCGTCCCGGCTTGTGGGACGTGACCACGTTCATAGGTGATTCATCGCCAGGGGCTTGCCCAAGTTACCGCTGGGTAGCATCATGATGCCTACTGGTGGGTACGGGGCGCCCGAAAAGAGGCGGTCACCCGGAAGCGACGAACCGGAGAAAACAGGCCATGGGTCACTACAAGTCCAACCTGCGGGACGTGGAGTTCAACCTCTTCGAGGTGTTCGGTCGCGACCAGGTGTACGGCACCGGACCGTTCGCCGACATGGACGTCGAGACCGCGAAGAACATCCTGAGCGAGATCGCGCGCCTCGCCGAGAACGACCTCGCCGCGTCCTTCGCCGACACCGACCGCAACCCGCCGGTCTTCGACCCGGAGACCAACACCGCCCCGATCCCGGCCACGTTCAAGAAGAGCTACCAGACCTTCATGGACGCCGAGTGGTGGCGCCTGGGCATCCCGGAGTCGATCGGCGGCCAGGTCACCCCGAACTCGCTGATCTGGGCCTTCGCCGAGCAGATCCTGGGCTCCAACCCGGCCATCTGGATGTACTCCTCCGGCCCGGCCTTCGCCGGCGTCATCGCCGAGGAGGGCACCGAGGAGCAGCTCGAGGTCGCCAAGCGGATGACCGACCGCCTGTGGGGCTCCACCATGGTCCTCACCGAGCCCGACGCGGGCTCCGACGTGGGCGCCGGCCGCACCAAGGCGATCAAGCAGGAGGACGGCTCCTGGCACATCGAGGGCGTGAAGCGCTTCATCACCTCGGGTGAGCACGACATGTCCGAGAACATCATCCACATGGTGCTGGCCCGCCCCGAGGGCGGTAAGCCGGGCACCAAGGGCCTGGGCCTGTTCATCGTCCCCAAGTTCGACTTCGACTGGGAGACCGGCGAGCTCGGCGAGCGCAACGGCGTCTACGCCACCAACGTCGAGCACAAGATGGGCCTCAAGGCCTCGAACACCTGCGAGATGACCTTCGGTGCCAAGCACCCGGCCAAGGGCTGGCTGCTCGGCGAGAAGGTCGACGGCATCCGCCAGATGTTCAAGATCATCGAGTTCGCCCGCATGATGGTCGGCACGAAGGCCATCGCCACCCTCTCCACCGGCTACCTGAACGCCCTGGAGTACGCCAAGGAGCGCGTGCAGGGCGCCGACATCTCGCAGTTCCTGGACAAGACCGCCCCGCGCGTCACCATCACCCACCACCCGGACGTGCGCCGCTCGCTGCTGACCCAGAAGGCCTACGCCGAGGGCATGCGCGCGCTGGTCCTGTTCACCGCGTCCATCCAGGACGACATGATGGCCGCCAAGCTGCGCGGCGAGCGCGACGAGGCCGCCGAGCGCCTCAACGACCTGCTCCTGCCGATCGTCAAGGGCTACGGGTCGGAGAAGTCCTACGAGCAGCTCGCCCAGTCCCTGCAGACCTTCGGTGGCTCCGGCTACCTGCAGGAGTACCCGATCGAGCAGTACATCCGCGACGCCAAGATCGACACCCTGTACGAGGGCACCACGGCGATCCAGGGCCAGGACTTCTTCTTCCGCAAGATCGTCAAGGACGGCGGCCAGGCGCTGACCGCCCTGAACGAGCAGATCCAGAAGTTCCTCGGCTCGGAGGAGGGCGGCGACGCCCTGGCCGCCGAGCGCAAGCTGCTCGCCACGGCCGCCGGTGACCTGGAGGCCATCATCGGCAAGCTGCTCGCCGACCTCTCCTCGGTCGAGCAGGACGTCAAGAACATGTACAAGGTGGGCCTCAACACCACCCGCCTGCTGATGGTCTCCGGCGACGTCGTGGTCGGCTGGCTGCTGCTGCGTCAGGCCGCGGTGGCCCTGGCCAAGCTGGAGGCCGGCGCCTCCGAGAAGGACGTGCCGTTCTACCAGGGCAAGGTCGCGGCGGCCCGCTTCTTCGCCAAGAACATCCTCCCGACCGTCGCTCCGCAGCGGGCGATCGCCGAGGGCATCGACAACGAGATCATGGAGCTGGCGGAGGAGGCCTTCTAGGCCGCACCCCCTTCTGACCGCCTGACGAAACCCTCACACCGAAGGGCCCGGCTGCCACCGGGCCCTTCGGTGTTCTTCAGGTGCTCCGTAGTGCCCCGGACGGTGGGGAGTTGGGCGCGCGCGGATGCCGGGTGTGTCCGGGTTCCGCGCGGATGAGCTACGAATGCCATGTCCGTGTACGGGCATATGCTCAAGGTGCGAAGCCGACTCCCCATCCGGCTTCGGCCCTCCCTCGACCCAGGAGCAGTATGTCGACCGCCGCCCGACGGGCATTCTTCGACCGGACGCACACCGACGATCTGATCGCGTTCCTCGGCACTTCGCCGTCTCCGTACCACGCGGTCGCGAGCGCCGCCGAGCGCCTGGAGAAGGCGGGGTTCCGTCAGGTCGCCGAGACGGACGCCTGGGACGGGGCGGCCGGGGGGCGCTTCCTGATCCGCGCCGGCGCGCTGATCGCCTGGTACCTGCCGGAAGGGGCCGGCCCGGAGACACCGTTCCGCATCGTCGGCACCCACACCGACTCGCCCAACCTGCGCGTCAAGCCGCTGCCGGACACCGGTTCGGCGGGCTGGCGGCAGGTCGCGGTGGAGATCTACGGCGGGGTGCCGCTGAACACCTGGCTCGACCGTGACCTCGGCCTGTCCGGCAGACTCGCGCTCAAGGACGGCAGCGCGCGGCTCGTCCACTTGGACGAGCCGCTGCTGCGCGTCCCTCAGCTCGCCATCCACCTGGACCGCCAGGTCAACGACGGCATGAAGCTCGACCGGCAGCGCCACGTCACCCCGATCTGGGGCCTCGGCCCGGTGGACGAGGGCTCGCTGATCGGCTTCGTCGCCGAGCGGGCCGGCCTGGCCGTCGAGGACGTGGTCGGCTGGGACCTCATGACCCACGACGTCCAGCCCGCCTCCTACCTGGGCCGCGACCGGGAGCTGCTGGCCGCTCCGCGGCTGGACAACCTGCTGTCGGTGCACGCGGCCACCGCCGCGCTCGCCGCCGTCGCCACCGCGGCCGCCGAGGGCGTCGAGCTGCCGTACATCCCGGTACTGGCCGCCTTCGACCACGAGGAGACCGGTAGCGAGTCCGACACCGGCGCCCAGAGCCCGCTGCTCGGCAACGTGATCGACCGGACGATCCACGCCCGTGGCGGGAACCCGGAGGACCGTGCCCGGGCGCTGGCCGGCACCGTCTGCCTCTCCTCGGACATGGGCCACGCCGTCCACCCGAACTACACCGAGCGGCACGAGCCGGGCCACCATCCGATGCCGAACGGCGGGCCGATCCTCAAGGTCAACGTCAACAACCGCTACGCGACCGACGGCGTCGGCCGGGCGGTGTTCGCGGCCGCCTGCGAGAAGGCCGGCGTGCCGTGGCAGACCTTCGTGTCCAACAACGCCATGCCCTGCGGGACGACCATCGGCCCGATCACGGCGGCGCGGCTGGGCATCAAGACGGTGGACTGCGGCATCGCGGCGCTGTCCATGCACTCGGCGCGCGAGCTGTGCGGGGCGGAGGACCCGTACCTGCTGGCGAGCGCGGTCAAGGCGTTCCTGGAGGGCTGAGGCTCCTGGTGAAGAGGCGGGGCCCGGCGGACGTGATGTCCGCCGGGCCCCGCCTCTTCGCTCGCCCGGCTACTCCATCCCGGCCAGGACCAGCGGGAGGCGGCGGGCGCCGTCGGCGACCAGCTTCACCGGCACGCCCCAGTCCTGCTGGTGCACGTGGCAGGCCGGGAACTCGATCTCCGGGTCGTCGTCGCAGGAGGCCGCCATCGCCGAGACGTGCAGCACGCCCTCGGTGACCCGGTCGGAGAGCACCAGCTCGCGGGAGAGGGCGGAGTCCGCGCCGGCGCCGGAGACCAGCAGCTCGGGCGGGGTCGCGCTGACCAGCAGCCGGGTGGACGGGCCGTAGCGCTCGTCCAACTTCTGGCCGCTCGGCGCCTCGAAGACCACGTCGAGTCGGAAGGCGCCGGGCGCGACCTCGGTGGCCGCGCGCTGGGTGCGGTGCGCCACCGACTCGACCTGGACGGCCTCCTCGGGCAGCCGCAGCCGGGTCAGCCGGTGCCGGGCCGACTCGACCACCACGATGTCGCCGTCCACCAGTACCGCGCCGGAGGGCTCGCGCAGATCGGTGGCCAGGGTGCTGACCTCGCCGCTCGCCGGGTCGAAGCGGCGCAGCGCGTGGTTGTAGGTGTCGGCGACGGCCACCGAGCCGTCCGGCAGCACGGTCACGCCCAGCGGGTGCTGGAACAGGGCCTGGTCGGCGGCGCCGTCACGGTGGCCGAAGTCGAACAGGCCGGTGCCGACGGCGGTTTGGACCGTCATGGTTCCACGTGAAACGAAGCGCAGCGCGGAGGTCTCGGAGTCGGCGACCCAGAGCTTCCCGCCGTCCGCGGAGACGGCGAGGCCGGACGGCTGGGCGAACCAGGCCTCGGCGGCCGGGCCGTCCACCAGGCCCTCGTTGGTGGTGCCGGCCGCGACGCCGACCGTGCCGTCCGCCGGGTCGTACGCCCACAGCTGGTGCACGCCGGCCATCGCGATCCACACCTTGCCGTCGAACCAGGCGACGTCCCAGGGCGAGGAGAGGTCCACCTCGCGGGCCGGGCCCTCGGTCGCCGAGCCCTGCCACCACTGGCGGCCGGTGCCGGCCAGGGTGGTGACGCTGCCGTCGGCGAGGCGCACGCCGCGCAGCGCGTGGTTCACGGTGTCGGCCACGACCACGTCGTAGTCGGCGCCCTCCGGCAGCAGCGCGAGGCCCTGCGGCTCGCTGAACCTGGGGCTGGCGCCGTCCACCAGGCCGCGCTGCCCGTCGCCGATCCGGCGCACCACCGTCTCGCCGTCCTCGGCCAGCTCGACCAGGCTGTGGTGGCCGGAGTCGGCGACCAGGAAGCGGCCGTTCGGCAGCCGGACCGCCTTGCCGGGGAACTTGAGGTCCCCGGCGGTGGGCTCGGGCGCCACGTACGGGCCGTCGCCCCGGCGCAGCGTGCCCTTGGCGGCGTGCTCGGCCTCCAACTCCTCGACCAGGCGGGCGATCGCGTGGGCGTGGCCCTCACCGGCGTGCTGGGCCACCACGTAGCCCTCGGGGTCGATCACGACGAGCGTCGGCCAGGCGCGGACGGCGTACTGCTTCCAGGTCGCGAGCGCCGGGTCGTCCAGCACCGGGTGGTGCACCTCGTACCGGGCGACGGCGTCGACGACGGCCTGGTGGTCGGCCTCGTGCACGAACTTGGGCGAGTGCACGCCGACGATCACCACGGTGTCGCGGTGCTTCTCCTCCAGCTCGCGGAGCTCGTCGAGGACGTGCAGACAGTTGATGCAGCAGAAGGTCCAGAAGTCTAGTACCAAAATGCGACCTCGGAAGTCTGCCAACGACAGATCCTTACCACCGGTGTTGAGCCATCCACCTGCGCCAACCAGCTCGGGGGCGCGGACACGTGCACGAGATGCCATGGCTGTATCCAACCCCATCGATGGTGGCGGGCATTCCGGGTGGGGGTTGGGGCTCGGCGGCTGCCGGCTACGAAAGGTCGGCCTGCCAGCGGATTTCGCCGTCCTGGGTGTGCGGGGTGGGGCGGAGGCCGAGGGTGTGGGCGACGTGGGTGGAGGCGTGGTGGTCGGGGTGGATGTGGGCGACGGCCGTGGTGGTGCCGAAGGTGGTGAGGTGGGCGAGGAGGGTGCGGGCGGCTTCGGTGGCGAGGCCGCGGCGCTGCCAGGGGGTGCCGACCACCCAGGCGAGTTCGGTGGCCTCGGGGCGGGCGGTGGCCTGGACGTAGCCGGTCAGGGCGTCGTCGGCGCGCAGCCGCAGGACCCAGGTGCCCCAGGTCTCGGCCGGGTCGGGGGAGCCGGCGGCGAGCCGGGCGCAGCGGGCGCGCAGCTCCTCGGGGGTGGCCGGGCGGCCGCCGGTGAAGGTGTGCAGGGCGGGGTCGGCGAGGGCAGCGGCCAGTTCGTCGGCGTGCTCGGGGACGAGCGGCAGCAGGTCGAGGCGCTCGCTGCGCAGCGGGGTGCTGAGGTCGGGTCGCATGGCGGTATTGAACCGCTGCGGCGCGGCGCCGCTCCGCGGCGGGTGGGGTCGGGTCGAACGGGGCTCGACGGACACTGAGTCACCGCGGGTGCGGCGCCCCGCCCAGGACGTGCTCCCGCCCCCAGCGCCCCAGCGGCGCGAGCGCCGCGTTGAGGTGTCGCCCCGCCTCGGTCAGCGCGTACTCGACCCGGGGCGGCACCTCGTCGTACGCCTCCCGGTGCACGATGCCGTCCGCCTCCAGCTCGCGTAGGTGGGCGGCCAGCACCTTCTCGGTGATCCCCGGCACCAGGCGGCGCAGCTCGCCGAAGCGGCAGCACGGGCGCTCGCCCAGGGCCCACAGGATCAGCACCTTCCACTTGCCGCCGATCACGTCCATCGCGGCGTCGATCCCGCAGACGTACGCCCCCGGCCTCGGCACGGTCGCCATGCCCACCCCTTCCGACCTCGATCCTCACCTCAGGGTAACCACCCACTTCGAAGTGCGTACTTGATCGTTTCCGGGGCCGGCGCGGAGGCTGATCGGCATGGCACAGAACACCGTTGAGGAATCCCGCCGGACCCCGCTCGTCCTGCCCACCCAGCCCGCCCCGCTCACCCTGCTCGGCCTCGGCGCGATGGGCACCGCGCTGGCCGAGGCCTGGCTCACCGCCGGGCACCCGCTGACCGTCTGGAACCGCACCACCGAGCGCGCCGACGCGCTCGCCGTACGCGGCGCGGCCGTCGCCGACAGCGCCGCCGAGGCCGTCGCGGCGAACCGGCTGGTCGTCGTCTGCCTGCTCGACGACGCCTCCGTGGACGAGGCGCTGGCCGGCGCCGACCTGGCCGGCAAGGACCTGGTCAACCTGGTCACCAGCACCCCCGAGCAGGCCCGCGCCCGCGCCGCCTGGGCCGAGCGGCGCGGCGCCCGCTACCTGGACGGCGGGATCATGGCCGTCCCGCCGATGATCGGCGTCCCGGCGACCGGGCCGTACGTCTTCTACAGCGGCTCCGTCGGGCTGTTCGAGGAGCACCGGGCGACCCTCGCCGCCCCGGCCGACACCCGGTACGTGGGCGAGGACGCCGGGTACGCGGCGCTGCACGACGTGGCGCTGCTCAGCGCCATGTACGGGATGTTCGCCGGGGTCGCGCACGCCTTCGCGCTGATCCGCGACGAGGCCGTCGCGCCGGGCGAGCTCGCGCCGCTGCTCCGCGACTACCTCACCGCGATGTCCCGGACCGTCGCCACGACCGCGGAGCAGTTGGAGAGCGGCGACTACACCAAGGACGTGGTGTCCAGCCTGGCGATGCAGGTCGCGGGCAAGGGCACGCTGCTGCGCACCGCCGAGGAGCAGGGGGTGAGCCCCGAACTGCTGGCGCCCTACTTCCGGCTGATGGAGCGCCGGTTGGAGATCGGCAGCGGCGAGGAGGACCTGACCGGGGTCGTCGACCTGCTGCGACGGTGAGGGGCGGCCGGTAACGTACCGGCATGGCTGACCTTGAAGAACGCGCCAACGTCGTCGCGTCCGGATCTCGGCGGACCGGTCCGGGGGCGGGCGTCCGACGGCGCCGCGCCGCCGACCTCGCCGACTGCGTCCGGGTGCTGGCCGACGTCCACACCGTCGACGGCTACCCCGCCGACTGGCCCGAGCGGCCCGCCGCCTGGCTCACCCCGGACGGCCTGCTGGCCGCCTGGGTCGCCGAGACGGCGGGCCGGATCACCGGGCACGTCGGACTCTCCCGCAGCGCCCCGGGCGATGCCGCCCCCGGGCTGTGGAGCCTGCGGACCGGCGGGCGGCCGGAGCTGACCGCCGTGATCGGCCGCCTGTACGTCGCCCCGACGGCGCGCGGCCACGGCGCCGGCGCGCACCTGCTGGCACGCGCCGTGGTGCATGCGCGGGCGCTCGGGCTGCACCCCGTGCTCGACGTGCTCGCCACCGACACCGCCGCCGTTGCCCTCTACCGCCGCCTCGGCTGGACCCTGCTCGGCAGCGGCGAGCAGCGGTGGGCCTCCGGCCGTACGGTCCTCGTCCACTGCTTCGCCGCGCCGAGGGGGTGAGCCGGACGCGGGGCGACCGCTTGGCCGCGCCGTCGGGCGGTCGCCCTGGACCACGATGACTGCCTAGACCACGATGACTTCGACTCCCTGGTCAAGGCCGGCGAAGTCAGCCCCGTTCCGGGTGTACAGCGGCAGGCCGTGAGCGGCGGCTGTGGCCGCGATCATCAGGTCCATGCGGCGGGGGCGGGGGTCCCGCTTGGCCTGGAGCGTGAGTGCGACCAGGGTGCCGAAGCGTCGAGCTGCCGCTCGGTCGAACGGCAGGGCGGCGAACTCGGCCTCGGCGTCTGCGAGTCGCTGGGCTCTGGCCATCATCTGCACCGGGTCCTTCGCCATGGCTACGCCCTGGGCGAGTTCGGCCAGCACGATGGATGACAGTGCCGCATCGACCGGCAGGAATTGCGGATCGATCTGCGGAAGGTCGATGACGACGCAGGTGTCGAGAAGCCCGCGTTGGCGCCGCTCGGTCACGCCTGCTCCCACGGGTCGTCGCCGACCCGGTCCTCGTCGCCGTAGAAGGCATCGGCTTCGGCACGCATCTGTGCCGCGTCGACGGCCGGTGCGTTCCGCCACTTCCGCTGGAGCTCTTCGACGGGGACGAATCGGCGGCGGCTGCTGATCGGACGGACCTCGGCGATCTCAGTGCCGTTGCGAGTGATGTGGTAGATCTCGCCGGCTTCGACGTCGTCGAGTACGGCCTTGGACCGCGCCGCGAGTTCGCGCTGCGTGATGGTCTTCATGCGGCCATTGTATCGCGCTGTAATGCACCGTGTAGCAGTGTCTCGATGTCCGTCCTCGGCTAGCCCGCCGAGCGCTCGGCGGTGGGGCGGCGGCGCAGGCCCGGGGTGGTGAGGGCCGGCGGCTGCCAGGCGCCGTCGGCCTGGTAGAGGTCCGTGCCGGGCGGGACGACGGCGTCGATCCGGTCCAGGACGGCGTCGTCCAGGAGTAGGTCGGCGCCCTTGAGGGCGGAGTCGAGCTGCTCCATGGTGCGCGGGCCGAGGATCACCGAGGTGACCGCGGGGTGCGCCAGCGGGAAGGCCACGGCCAGCTCGGGCAGGGTGCGGCCGAGCTCCCCGGCGAGCTCGGTGAAGGCCTCGACCGCGTCCAGCTTGGCGGCCGTGGCGGGCAGTGCCGGGTCGAAGCGGCCCGGGTTGATCGCGGCGCGGCCGCGGGTGAGGTCGATCTCCTGCCCCTTGCGGTAGCGGCCGGTGAGGAAGCCGCCGGCCAGCGGGCCCCAGGTCAGGGCGCCCATCCCGAGCTGCTGCACCACCGGCAGCACGTCCCGCTCCACCCCGCGGGCGAGCAGTGAGTACGGCGGCTGCTCGGTGCGGAAGCGCGGCAGGGCGCGGCGCTCGGCCACGTGGTGGGCGTCCACGATCTGCTCGGCGGGGAAGGTCGAGCAGCCGAAGGCGCGGATCTTGCCGGCCCGGACCAGGTCGCCGAGGACGGAGAGGGTCTCCTCGATGTCCGTGGTGTGGTCCGGCCGGTGGATCTGGTACAGGTCGATCCAGTCGGTGCGCAGCCGGCGCAGGCTCTCCTCGACCTCGCGGACGATCCAGCGCCGCGAGTTGCCGCCCCGGTTGCGGCCCTCGCCCATCGGGAAGTGCGCCTTGGTGGCGAGCACGATGTCGTCGCGGTCGCCGCGGGCGGCCAGCGTCCGGCCGACGATCTCCTCGGACTCGCCGGCCGAGTAGATGTCGGCGGTGTCGACGAAGTTGATGCCCCGGTCGAGCGCGGCGTTGATGATCCGGGCGCAGTCGTCGTGGTCCGGGTTGCCGATCGCGCCGAACATCATCGTGCCGAGGCAGTAGGCGCTCACCTCGATGCCGGTGCCGCCGAGAACGCGGTAGCGCATGGTTGTGTTCCCCCTGTTGGTGGGTCGGTGACGCGGTGGTGGCTCAGAGGCTAGGAGTTGGAGTGCACTCCAGGGCAAGGGGCGTCCGGGGATCCCTCCGGCGGGGGAGCCGGATCGTCGCCCCGGCGGAGGCCGGGGTGCGGCGGCGCGGGTGACCCTGGGGCCATGGTGAAGCACGGGTGGGTCAGGAGCGGTTGGGCGGTGGCCGGTTGGGGGGTCGGCTACGGCGGGTTCGGGTTGGGCTGCGCGCTGAGCGGGACCGCGCTGCTCGGCGGCGCCTGGCTGGGGTGGGTGGTCGTCGGGGTGGGCCTGGCGGTGGTCGCGGCCGGGTGCGCGGCGGTACGGCTGCGGTCGGCGCAGTGGCTGACCGGGGTGTTGTGGGTGCTGTGCGGGCTGGCCGTGGTGGCGGCCTGGAGCCTGCTGATGGACGTGGTGACGTTGCTGTTCGGGCAGGCCGTGGACAGCGTCCCGGCCGCGGTGCACAAGGCGCTGGCGGCGGCCGGGGCGCTGCTGCTGGCCGCCAACGCGCGCTCCCGCGGCCCGCTGGCCGGCGGTCCGGAGGGGGTCCCGTCCACGACTCCGTCCACGACCCCGTCCACGGCTTCCCCAACGGCCCGCTCGAAGACCCCTTCAGGAGCCCCTTCAACAGCTCCGGAGACCGTCCAACTCGCGGCCTGCGCAGGGACGTTGGCCTTCGTACCGTACGTTGCGATGAAGCTGATCTGGGCACTCGGCGGCAGTTTCGCCGGGATCAGCGGCGACCAGATGTACGCGAGCTACCTGCACAACGGCTCGTCCGGGATCTGGCTGACCCTGGAGCGCTGGGGGCTGGACGGCACGGTGCTGCTGGCGGCGATCGGGGTGTTCCTGCTGTGGGGGCTGGTGCGGCCGTGGGGGCAGGTCTTCCCGCGCTGGACCCTGCCGCTGCGCGGCCGTCGCGTCCCGCGCTGGCTGCCGCTCGCTCCGGCGCTGATCGGCGCGGCCACGCTGGTGCCGTACGGGCTGGTCGGGATCGGCTACCTGGCGCTGTGCGCGACCGGGGTGACCGAGATCCGGCTGGGCGAGTTCGCGACGGCCGGGCAGGCGCTGCAGATCGCCTGGGTCGGGATGTGCGCGTTCGCCGGGTACGGGGTCGCGCTGGCGGTGGCCACCCGCTCGTACTGGCGGCGGACCGGCGCATGAGGGGGAGGGGCTGGAGGGGAGGTGGGCAGGGAGGTGAGCGGGGAGGTGTTTGCTGAGCCGGCAACAAAGCTTGCCGACACGGGATGGTCGGTCGCAGCCTGGCGACGGAGGTGAGCGCCATGAGCGAGACGAGGACGACGGAGCGCCACGACGTGCTGGTGGTCGGCGCCGGAGCGGCGGGACTGAACGCCGCCCTGGTGCTGGGCCGGGCCCGACGGCGGGTCGCGGTGGTGGACGCGGGCGAGCCGCGCAACGCCCCCGCCGCCCACATGCACGGCTACCTGAGCCGGGACGGCATGTCCCCGGCGGCACTGCTGGCGGTCGGGCGGGAGGAGGTCGCCCGGTACGGGGTGGAGCTGATCGACGGACGGGTCGAGCACATCGAGGCCGAAGAAGCCGGATTCGTGGTGCACCTCGCGGGCGGGCCGGTGCTCCACGCGCGCCGGGTGGTCGTCGCCACCGGGCTGCATGACGGGCTGCCGGAGCTTCCGGGCCTGACCGAGCGCTGGGGCCTCGATGTGCTGCACTGCCCGTACTGCCACGGCTGGGAGGTCCGCGACCGCCCGCTCGGCGTGCTCGGCACCGGCCCGGGGGCGGTCAACCAGGCGCTGACCCTGCGGCAGTGGTCGGCCGACGTGCTGCTGCTCGCGCACACCCTCGAACTGACCGACGCCGACCGCGAGCGGCTCGCCGCCCGGGGCGTCCGGGTGGTCGAGGGCCGGATCGTCCGGCTGGTCGCCGACGACGGGCGGCTGCGCGGCGTGGAACTCGCCGACGGACAGGTGGTGCCGCGCGAGGCGGTGTTCGTCTTCCCGCGGCCGGTGCCCCGGGACGCCCTGCTGTTCGGTCTCGACTGCGAACGGGACGACAACGGCTGGGTCACCACCGACCGGACCGGGCGCACCAGCCTGCCCGGTGTCTGGGCGGTCGGCAACGTCGCCGACCCGCGCGCCCAGGTGGTCACCGCCGCCGGGATGGGCGCGGCGGCCGCCTTCGCGCTGGACCACGACCTCACGGCGGAGGAGGTCGGGCAGGTGGTCGACCGCCACCGCGCGTCCGGCGCCGCCGCGCCCGCCTGAGCGGGAAGCTCTCGTCGCCCCGCCGACAACCCCACGACCTCACGACCCGGGAGGAGAGGCCATGTCCTCGCACCAGCACCAGCACCAGCACGGCCACGGCCACCAGCACGGCCACGGCCACGTTCCCGCCGCCGACCTCGACTGGGACGCCCTCGCGGCCCACCTGGAGCGGGAGGCCGATCTGCGCGCCGCGGCCGTCACCGAGGCCGCGCGCTGGCTGTCCGGCCTGCCCGGCCTGTCCGGCCTGTCCGGCCTGCCCGGCGAGGGCGGGGTACGGAGGGTCCTGGACGTCGGCAGCGGTCCCGGGGTGATCGCCGGGCTGCTCGCCGAGGTCTTCCCGGCGGCCGAGGTGGTCGCCGTCGACCAGTCGGCCGCCCTGCTGGAGCGCGCCCGGACCCGCTCCGGCGGCCGACTTGGCACCCAACAGGCCGATCTGCCCGCCGAGTTCGACAAGCTCGGCGAGGCCGACCTGATCTGGTCCGGCAACGCGATCCACCACCTCGGCGACCAGCAGGCCGCGCTCACCGCCCTGGGCGCGCGGCTGCGCCCGGGCGGGCTGCTCGCCGTCGCCGAGAGCGGCCTGCCGCCGCGGTTCCTGCCCCGGGACTTCGGCCTCGGCCGGCCCGGCTTCCAGGCCCGGCTGGACGCGGCCCACGAGGACGGCTTCAGCGCCATGCGCGCCGAACTGCCCGACACCGCCGAGGAGATCGAGGACTGGCCGGCCATGCTGCGGCGGGCCGGACTCGTCCCCAGCGGCACCCGCACCTTCCTGGTCGACCACCCGGCGCCGCTCGCCCGGCCTGTCCGCGAGTACCTGCACGCCCAGCTCGGCCGCCGCCACGACCAGCTCGCCGAGGCGCTCGCCCCGGAGGACCGTGCCACCCTGGAGGCCCTCCTCGCCGAGGACGCCCCCACCGGCATCCTCAACCGCCCGGACGCCTTCTACCTCTCCGCCATGACCGTCCACACCGCGCGCCGGCCCTGACGCCGGGCCCGCGGGCACCCGAGCCGCCCCGTCGCCGCGCTTCCGAGGCCGCGGCGGCGGGGCTCCGGGCTCACCGTCGCCGCTCCGGGCGCCGCCGGTGCGACGGATACCGCCGGTGCGACGGATACCGCCGGTGGGACGGATACCGTCGGCGCATGACAGCGAACCAGCAGGGCTTCGTCGTGGTGACCACCACCCACGAGAGCGAGGAGCGGGCCCGGTCCCTGGCCGCCGCCGTGGTGCGGGAGCGCCTGGCGGCCTGCGCGCAGGTGTACCCCGTCCGGTCGGTGTACTGGTGGGAGGGCGAGGTGCGGGACGCCGAGGAGTGGCGGATCGACCTCAAGACCCGGGCCGAACTCGCCGACCGCCTCGCCGGGTTCGTCGCCGGGCGGCACTCGTACGAGACGCCCGAGGTGATCGCCGTGCCGGTGGTCTCCGGCAGCCCCGGCTACCTGGCCTGGGTCGCGGAGGAGACGGCCGGGTAGCTCAGGAAGCGACTCCTCCTGCTCCACGTCGTACTGGCTCTCGACCAGCTCCGGACCAGCTCCCGACTAGCCCTCGGCGCCGCCGAAACGCGCCGTCCAGGCCGCCAGGTCCTCGTCCGTGATCTTGGCGAACAGCACCGGCGGCACCGTGAACGCCGTCCCCGCCGGGATCAGGTCCAGCGAGCGCGCCTCCTGGGCGTCGACCCAGCTGCGGGTGGCCGCCGGCGAGTCCTCGGGCAGGGCGAAGGCGCCGCGCATCGCCGCCGCCGCGGTCGGGATGAACGGCTCGGAGACCACCGCGTACAGGTGGATCAGGTTCATCGCCGTCCGCAGGGTCAGCGCCGCCGCCTCCGGGTCGGTCTTCACCTGCAGCCAGGGCGCCTTCTCGTCCAGGTAGGCGTTGCCCGCGCTCCACAGCGCGCGCAGACCCTGCGCCGCCTTGCGGAAGTTGAGCGCGTCCAGCTGGGCCTCGTACTCGGCCAGCAGGGCGGCGATCTGCTCGCCGAGGCGCTGCTCGGTCTCGCCCGAGGCGCGCCCGCCGGGGACGTCGTCGCCGAAGCGCTTGCGGCTGAAGGAGAGCACCCGGTTGACGAAGTTGCCGAGGGTGTCGGCGAGGTCCTTGTTGACCACCGAGGCGAAGAGGTCCCAGGTGAAGCTGGAGTCGTCCGACTCGGGTGCGTGCGCCATCAGGAAGTAGCGCCAGTAGTCGGCCGGCAGCAGGTCCAGCGCGACGTCGGTGAAGATGCCGCGCTTCTGACTGGTGGAGAACTTCCCGCCGTAGTACGTCAGCCAGTTGAAGGCCTTGACGTAGTCGACCTTCTTCCACGGGCGGCGCGAGCCGAGGACCGTCGCCGGGAACATCACGGTGTGGAAGGGGACGTTGTCCTTGGCCATGAACTCGGTGTAGCGGACGGTCTCGTCGGCCTCGTACCACCAGGACTTCCAGTCCCGCAGCTGCCCGGCCGGGGCCGCGTCCGCCCACTCCTTGGTGGCGCCGATGTACTCGATCGGGGCGTCGAACCAGACGTAGAACACCTTGCCCTCGGCGGCCAGTTCGGGCCACACGTCGGCCGGCACCGGGACGCCCCACTCCAGGTCACGGGTGATCGAGCGGTCCTGCAGGCCCTCGGTCAGCCACTTGCGGGCGATCGAGGAGGCCAGCACCGGCCAGTCGTCGCCCTTGGCGGCGATCCACTGCTCGACCTCCTCGGTCAGCTTCGACTGGAGCAGGAACAGGTGCCGGGTCTCCCGGACCTCCAGGTCGGAGCTGCCGCTGATCGCCGAGCGCGGCTCCAGCAGGTCGGTCGGGTCCAGCACCCGGGTGCAGTTCTCGCACTGGTCACCGCGCGCCTTGTCGTAGCCGCAGTGCGGGCAGGTGCCGACGATGTAGCGGTCCGGCAGGAAGCGCCCGTCGGCGTTGGAGTACACCTGGCGGATCGAGCGCTCCTCGATGAAGCCGTTGCGCTGCAGCTCGCGGGCGATCTCCTGGGTGATCTCCCGGTTCTGCGGTGAGGAGCTGCGGCCGAAGTGGTCGAAGGAGAGCCCGAAGCCGTCGTACACGGCCTTCTGGGCGTCGTGCGCCTGGGCGCAGAACTCGGCGACCGGCAGCCCGGCCTCCTGTGCGGCCAGCTCGGCGGGCGTGCCGTGCTCGTCGGTGGCGCAGATGTAGAGCACCTCGTGGCCGCGCTGGCGCAGGTAGCGGGAGTAGACGTCCGCCGGGAGCATGGACCCGACCATGTTGCCCAGGTGCTTGATCCCGTTGATGTACGGAAGGGCGCTGGTGATCAGGTGCCGAGCCATCCTCGGATGCTCCGATTTCTCCCGCACGCGCACCCCACCCGGAGTGCTGTGCCAGGCGCAGGGGGCCACTGTGGGCTGCCAAGCCTACCGCCGCCGTGGCCCGCGCAGCGGCCGCGCCGTACGGGCGGCGGCCTCACGGCCGGGTGAAGTCGGCGTACCGGTCGAACTCCCCGGCCTTCACCCCGCGGACGAACGCCGCCCACTTGCGCGGCGTCGTCCGCACGATCGCCTCGGGCCGGTCCGACTCGCGGATCTCCACCAGCCCACCGGTGGCTCTGACCTCGACGCAGTCGGTGCTCTCACCGCTGGCCGACGACTTGCGCCACACGTTCAGCCACACGTTCATGAGAAGTCTTTCAGTAAGGCCCGGATGAAGTCCCGGGACTCGTCCGTCCCGAGCGCGATCGCCGCGGTCTTCTCCTTGATCCGGCGGTAGGAGGCCAATTCGGCTTCGGTGTGCACGAACTTCGGCCCGTGGGAGAGGTCGATCTGGACGGTGTCCAGCTCCGGGACCGGCCCGCGGGCGAGATACAGGCTCTCCCCGGACCCGGTGTAGGTGGGGACGCTGAACGGGATCACCCGGATTTCCAGCCCGGGCCGTTCGGAATTCTCCAGCAGGCTCCGCAACTGCTCGCGGAGCACTTCCGGACCGCCGAACTGCATCCGCAGCGCCGACTCGTGCAGGATCGCGCTGTACGGCTTCGGACGGTCGACGAAGATCTGCTGGCGCCGAATCCGGAATGCCATCCGGGCCTCCGCCTCCTGCCGGAAGTGCGCGGGGAGCCGCTCGAACACCGCGGCCGCGTACGCCGGGGTCTGCAGCAGGCCGGGAACGAAGGTGCTGTTGAGGATGGACAGCGAGACCGCGTGGTGTTCCATCTCCGCGATGTCGACGATCCCGCTCGGCATCCGGCCCCGAAAGCCGTCCCACCAGTACTTCCGCCGGTCCTGTGTCATCGCGATCAGGGCGTCCAGGTACGGGCCTTCGGCACAGCCGCAGGCGCGCGCCCAGATCCGCAGCCGTTCGGCGCTGATGCCCGACTTCCCGTTCTCCATCTGGGAGATCTTGGGCAGGTCGGTGCCGATTGTGGCGGCCAGGCTTTTGGGCGTCACGCCCACGCGTTCGCGCATCTTGCGCAGCTCGATCCCAAGGCGCTGCTGGCGCACGGTCGGCGACAAGCGGGGTGGCATGACTCTCTTCTCCGGATCGCGGCTTCGGTCGATGCTTCCGGTGAAGTGTGCCGTGGACACCAGGCCCTAGCTAGCGAACTGGGGGATACCCCCCGATGGAGTGAACGTCCACTCCCTCGGTAGCAACTCTGGCACCCCGACTCTAAGGTCGTACGTGTCACTCGCTGACTTGTTGTCGCCTAAACAGTCGCCAAGTCGCCAATCAGCCCTGCCAATCAGCCGCAATTGCACACGATGCATGGCCAGGGCGTTCGGCATCACCGACCGGAGACAGCCGTGCCCCTTCCCCCGCCTCTCCGCCTTCCGCCCCCTCCTCCCCGCCGCATTTCCGCAACCCGGTGAACGCCCTCCTGGTCGCCGGATTGTCGGCTCTTCTCCTCGCCGTCCTTTTCGTCGGCTGGCTGGTCTGGCTGGTCAACATGCAACCCCGGCTACCCCGCCCCGCGAAGCGGGCGTTCGCCCCCCGCCATTCCGCCCGCGGCGACCGCGACTAGCCGGCCCCACCTTCACGGGGGTGGTATCGATGAACTCCGGGGCGGGACGCCGCACATCACCGTTTCGGACTCCTCCCGGAATCCCCTCCTGCGACAGGCTCCGGACGACTCGCGGGCGAGCGGCCGGAGCCTGGACATGGTCGGGGCCCTCTCGCAGGAGTGGGGCGTCGAACGATCGGCAGCTATGGCAAAGCGCTGTGGTCCCGACCGTGGGTGGCGCGTGAACGGTCAGCCGCGGGAAAGGCGGTCCGTCAGACGGGACTTGGCGGCGGGCCACTCGTCGGCGAGCATCGAGAAGTAGGCGGTGTCGCGCCAGGTGCCGGTGGGGCGGAGGCGGTGGCGGCGGAAGACGCCCTCGAACTGGGCGCCGAGGCGCTGGATCGCGTTGCGGGAGCGTTCGTTGAGGGCGTCGGTCTTCCAGAAGACGCGGCCCATGCCCAGGTCCTCGAAGGCGTGGGTGAGCAGCAGCAGCTTGGCCTCGGTGTTGACCGCCGTGCGCCAGACCGAGCGGGCGTAGAGGGTACCGCCGATCTCCACGGACTCGTCCCTGGTGCTGAAGTCGTGGTAGCCGGTGATGCCGACGGCGGTGCCGCTCGCGAGGTCGACGGCGGCGAAGTAGACGCACTCGCCCTCGGCGGCTTCGGCGATGCGGGCGTCGAGGATCCCGCCGAGTTCCTCCTCCGTGGCGGGCGGGAGGTTCATGGTCCAGCGCCAGACCTCGGGCTCGGAGCCGACGGTGGCCCAGAGGTCGGCGAGGTGGCGGCGCTCCAGCGGCTCCAGGCGGATGTGGCGGCCGGTGAGGGTGACGGGCGTGGGCGGCTTCGAGGTCATGATCCGAACGTAGCGCGACTCTGCACTAGAGGCAATGGAGTTATGTGCTAGTGCAATGTGGCCGGGCAAAGCGAAGGGCCTCGCGGGACGGTGCGTCCCGCGAGGCCCTCGAAGCGTTCGGGCTCAGATGAACGAGTTGATCTCGATCGTCTCGTCCCGGCCCGGGCCGACGCCGATGGCGGAGATCGGCGCGCCGGACATCTCCTCCAGCGCCTTCACGTACGCCTGGGCGTTCTTCGGCAGCTCGGCGAAGGTCTTCGCCTTGCTGATGTCCTCGTTCCAGCCCGGCAGCGTCTCGTAGATCGGCTTGGCGTGGTGGAAGTCCGACTGGTTGTAGGGGAGTTCCTCGACCCGCTGGCCGTCGATCTCGTACGCGACGCAGACCGGGATCTGCTCCCAGCCGGTCAGCACGTCGAGCTTGGTGAGGAAGAAGTCGGTGAGGCCGTTGACCCGGGTCGCGTAGCGCGCGATGACGGCGTCGAACCAGCCGCAGCGGCGGTCACGGCCGGTGGTGACACCGCGCTCGCCGCCGATGCGGCGCAGCGCCTCGCCGTCCTCGTCGAACAGCTCGGTCGGGAACGGGCCGGAGCCGACGCGGGTGGTGTAGGCCTTGAGGATGCCGATGACCCGGTCGATCTTGGTGGGGCCGATGCCGGCGCCGGTGCAGGCGCCGCCCGCGGTCGGGTTCGACGAGGTCACGAAGGGGTACGTGCCGTGGTCGACGTCGAGCAGGGTGCCCTGGCCGCCCTCCAGCAGGACGACCTTGTTCGCCTTGAGCGCCTCGTCCAGGACGAGGGTGGTGTCGGCGAGGAAGGGCTTGATCTTCTCCGCGTAGCCCAGGTACTCCTCGACCACCAGGTCGGCCGGGATGGTGCGGCGGTTGTACAGCTTGACCAGGATCTGGTTCTTGTCGTGCAGCGCCGCCTCGATCTTCTGGCGCAGGATCGACTCGTCGAACAGATCCTGGACCCGGATGCCGACGCGGTTGATCTTGTCCGCGTAGGTCGGGCCGATGCCGCGGCCGGTGGTGCCGATCCGGCGCTTGCCGAGGAAGCGCTCGGTGACCTTGTCCAGGGTGCGGTGGTACGGCGTGATCAGGTGGGCGTTGCCCGAGATCAGCAGCTTGGAGGTGTCGATGCCGCGCTCGTTCAGGCCGGCCAGCTCGGAGAGCAGCACGGCCGGGTCGATCACGACGCCGTTGCCGATCACCGGGGTGACGTTCGGGCTGAGGATGCCGGAGGGGAGCAGGTGCAGGGCGTACTTCTGGTCACCGATGACCACCGTGTGACCGGCGTTGTTGCCACCCTGGTAGCGGACGACGTAGTCGACGGAGCCGCCGAGGAGGTCGGTGGCCTTCCCCTTGCCCTCGTCTCCCCACTGAGCGCCAACGAGCACGAGTGCCGGCACAGGCGTACACCCCTTCCGGTTGGGGCATCCTGCGTAGGCCGCTGTCTGCCCCGAGATAGACGAAGCCCCTGGCGCAATGGCGCAAGGGGCTCTTGCACCGAGAGATTACCTGAGGAAGGACCGGTCGTGTCGTCGCTGTCCACGCCTGCAACCAGCGGCCCCGAGCCGATTCTGCTGCTCCTCGACCCGGTGGCCCGGCAGACCGACGGCGAGTCGGTGCGGATCGCGAAGGACGTGCTCTGCGGGGGTACGGACGTCAAGGTGGTCTATCCGGAGAGCCCGTCCGAACTCGACCGGGTGCTTTCACACCGGGGTCGGCGGCGACCGGTGGTGATCGGTTCCGATCTCGCCTTGCAGAGGGTGCTGCAGGCCCTGCATCGCCACCGTGAGCTGGGCGCTGATCCGGTGGGCATGGTTCCGGTCGGGCGTGCGGCGGAGCTCGCGACGGCCCGGGCGCTCGGGGTGCCGGGGGAGCCGGTGCGGGCCGCGCGGGCGGTGCTCTCGGGCGCGCCGCGCACCTTCGACCTGCTGGTGGACGACGGTGGCGGGGTGGCGCTCGGAGGGGTGCGGATCACGGGCGGCGGTACCCGTCGGCTGGTGGGCCGTCCGGGCGGCTGGCGTTCGCTATGGGCGAAATTGGCTGCGGCCGAGCAGGCGAACGCACTCACCCCGGAGGCCACCGACCACAGCCCCCGGGTCCGGGTCGAGGCGGACGGCCGGCTGCTCGCGGACGTGCACCGGCCGGTCCGGCTGGTCCAGCTGTCGCTGCCGGGCGGCGGGGACGGTCCGGCGGGCGGCCCGGCGGACGGTCCGGCGGGCGGCCCGGTGGGTGGCGCGGGTGTGCTGGAGGTGGTGGTCCGCGCGTCCGGCGCCCTCGTGCGCGTCCGGGCGGCGAGCGTCTCGGTGGTCGGGCGCGGCTTCGGTTACGAGGCGGACGGCCACCCGGTCGGGCCGGTCCGCGCCCGGACCTGGACGGTGCACCCGGGCTCCTGGGGACTGCTGCTGCCGGCCGCCTAAAGGCTCGCGCTCAGGCTCGCGCACAGGCTCGCTTGACGGCTCGCGTGACGGCTCCCGCCGAGGGAGCCCCCGCGTGAACCCCGACTGAACCCCGGGTGAGCAGGCTCACGTTCGCTCCCGTCCCGACAACCACCGCTCCGTGTACGGAACTGCGCACCGAACTCCCCAACAGGCGCGAACCACAAGGCCAACCGGCACCCGCCGGAATTCCCCCCACCCGAAATCCCCAGCCCGTAAGGGGTTTTGTCTACGCGCGTTACTCCGAGACCGCAGGACAAACCCCCAGTCCCGGGTTCCGGAGGCCTGTGCCAACTGCCCTAGACTCGAAGGCGTGCCACGTGGTGACGGAAGACTCAACCACGATCTTCTTCCCGGCGAGAAAGGCCCCCAGGACGCTTGCGGCGTCTTCGGTGTCTGGGCTCCCGGCGAGGAGGTCGCCAAGCTCACGTTCTTCGGCCTTTACGCCCTGCAGCACCGCGGTCAGGAATCCGCGGGCATCGCAGTGAGCAACGGCTCCCAGATTCTCGTCTTCAAGGACATGGGACTCGTCTCCCAGGTCTTCGACGAGGCCTCGCTGGGGTCGTTGCACGGGCATATCGCCGTCGGACACGCCCGCTACTCGACCACCGGTTCCTCGGTCTGGGAGAACGCCCAGCCGACCTTCCGGGCGACCGTGCACGGTTCGCTGGCCCTCGGGCACAACGGAAACCTGGTGAACACCGCCGAACTGGCGGCCATGGTCGCCGAACTGCCCGGCGAGGAGCACGTCTCCCGCTCCGGCCGGACCGCCGCGACCAACGACACCGACCTGGTGACCGCCCTGCTGGCCGGCCACCCGGACCTCTCCATCGAGGAGACGGCCAAGGTCGTGCTGCCCGAGGTCAAGGGCGCCTTCTCGCTCGTCTTCATGGACGAGCACACCCTCTACGCCGCCCGCGACCCGCAGGGCATCCGCCCGCTGGTGCTCGGCCGGCTGGAGCGCGGCTGGGTGGTCGCCTCCGAGACGGCGGCGCTGGACATCTGCGGGGCCTCCTTCATCCGCGAGGTCGAGCCCGGCGAGCTCATCGCCATCGACGAGAACGGCATGCGCAGCTCCCGCTTCGCCGAGGCGAAGCCCAAGGGCTGCGTGTTCGAGTACGTCTACCTGGCCCGCCCCGACACCTCCATCGCCGGCCGCAACGTGCACCTCTCCCGCGTGGAGATGGGCCGCCGCCTGGCGAAGGAGGCCCCCGTCGAGGCCGACCTGGTGATAGCGACTCCCGAGTCCGGCACCCCCGCCGCGATCGGCTACGCCGAGGCCAGCGGCATCCCGTACGGCTCCGGCCTGGTGAAGAACGCCTACGTGGGCCGCACCTTCATCCAGCCCAGCCAGACCATCCGCCAGCTCGGCATCCGGCTCAAGCTGAACCCGCTGCGCGAGGTCATCGCCGGCAAGCGCCTGGTGGTCGTGGACGACTCGATCGTGCGCGGCAACACCCAGCGCGCGCTGGTGCGGATGCTGCGCGAGGCGGGCGCCGCCGAGGTGCACATCCGGATCTCCTCGCCGCCGGTGAAGTGGCCCTGCTTCTTCGGCATCGACTTCGCCACCCGCGCGGAGCTGATCGCCAACGGGATGACGGTGGAGGAGATCGGCCGCACGCTCGGTGCCGACTCGCTCGCCTACATCTCGATCGACGGCATGATCGAGGCCACCAAGCAGCCCAAGGACAAGCTCTGCCGGGCCTGCTTCGACGGCGAGTACCCGATGGAGCTGCCGGACCCGGCGCTGCTCGGCAAGCTCCTGCTGGAGGCCGAGATCAAGGGCGGCCAGCAGCCGCCCGCCGTCCGCGGCAAGCCGACCAGCGGCACCGACCTGGACGGCGTCCAGTCGCTGCTCGGCGGGGCGGGCGCGGCCGACGCGCTGCGCCGCCCGTAACGAGCCCACGGTGGGGTCCCGCGAACCGGGGCCCCACCGCTGTTCCCGCCCCGGGGACGCGGTCGGGACGTCGTCCGCGGACGACATGCCCCTCCGCTGCAACGAACCACCCCCACCAGACCCGAAAGGGCCGCACGCAGTGACCACCAACCAGAACGGCGCCACCTACGCCGCCGCCGGTGTCGACATCGAGGCGGGCGACCGCGCCGTCGAGCTCATGAAGCAGTGGGTGAAGAAGGCCAACCGCCCCGAGGTGGTCGGCGGTCTCGGCGGCTTCGCCGGCCTCTTCGACGTCTCCGCCTTCAAGAACTACGAGCGGCCGCTGCTGGCCTCGGCCACCGACGGCGTGGGGACCAAGGTGGCCATCGCGGCCGCCATGGACAAGCACGACACCATCGGCCACGACCTGGTCGGCATGGTCGTGGACGACATCGTGGTGTGCGGCGCCGAGCCGCTGTTCATGACCGACTACATCTGCGTCGGCAAGGTCGTCCCGGAGCGGGTCGCCTCGATCGTCAAGGGCATCGCCGAGGGCTGCGCGCTGGCCGGCTGCGCCCTGGTGGGCGGCGAGACCGCCGAGCACCCGGGCCTGCTCGGCCCGGACGAGTACGACGTCGCGGGCGCCGGCACCGGCGTGGTCGAGGCCGACGCGCTGCTGGGTGCCGAGCGCGTCCGGGCCGGCGACGTGGTGATCGCGATGGCCGCCTCTGGCCTGCACTCCAACGGCTATTCGCTGGTCCGCCACGTGCTGCTGAACGAGGCCGGCTGGAAGCTGGACCGCAAGGTCGAGGAGTTCGGCCGCACCCTCGGCGAGGAGCTGCTGGAGCCGACCCGGATCTACTCGCTGGACTGCCTGGCGCTGATCCGCGCCACCGAGGTGCACGCCTTCTCGCACGTCACCGGCGGCGGCCTGGCGGCCAACCTGGCCCGGGTCATCCCGGACGGCCTGCACGCCCGCCTGGACCGCGGCACCTGGACCCCGCTGCCGGTCTTCCGGACCGTCGCCGAGGTCGGCAAGGTGGCCACCCTGGAGATCGAGAAGACGCTCAACATGGGCGTCGGCATGGTCGCCGTCGTCCCGCCGCACTCGGTGGACGTGGTGCTGTCGCTGCTGGAGGACCGCGGCGTCGAGGCCTGGCTGCTCGGTGACATCGTCGAGCGCACCGACGAGCACGAGGGCGGCGCGGCCCTCTACAACGCTTACGAGGGCTTCACGGCGGGCTGAGCGGGCTGATCCGCCCCCGACCCGTGGGAGGGCCCCTCCGGTGCGCCGGAGGGGCCCTCTTGCGTCCCCGAAGGGGGACGGTACGGACGGTGTCCGGGAACGCCGAAAACCGGCCCGGCGCCCAGGGCGCCCGGACCGGTCCGGCGAAGCTGTGGATTACGAGCGGCGGGAGGCCTGCGACGGCCCGGTACCCGGCTCGTTGTCGTCCTCGTCGTCGACGGCGTAGCGGGCGGCGTACTCCGCGTACGGGTCGTCGTCCTCTTCCTCGATCGGCTCCGGCTCGATCGAAGGCGTGGACGGCGATACGCCCAGCTCGTTGGACAGACGGTTAGCGTCGAACCCGCCGCTGTTGTACTTCAGCTCGCGGGCGACCTTCGTCTGCTTGGCCTTGGCCCGGCCGCGCCCCATGGGTCGACCCCCTCAACGATGGGGCTCACGGCCCCGAGTCTGACACGTGTTCATGATCAGGACCGGCCTGCCCGAATGGGAGGACCGTCCCTTGGAGCATTAACGGTACCTGTTTCCGCCGCTGGACGGTACGTCGTCGGTGTGACGTGGCGCGCACCGACCGCACCCGAGACCAGGTCTTCCCAGGTCAGGGGAGGTTTTGCGGCGATTTGCGCGCTGTCCGGAGGTGTCTGAGGTCCGTCGTTCCAAGACTGATTATCCCCCCTGGGGGGACTTCGGATCACCCGTTCGGGCGGAGAAGTGAGAATCCGGTTCCACATCGTGATGCGCGGGGGGCCATAGGGTGGAACCCCCCGCGCATCCGATCACCGCACCGGGTCCGATCAGGCGCGACGGGCGTGCGGCAGCAGGACCGTGCGCAGCGCGCTGATCTCGCGCATCCGCTTCTCGGCCAGGCGGTCGGCGGCGACCGCCGGCGGGATGCCGTCGGAGGCGGCCCGGGTGAAGATCTCCAGGGTGGTGTCGAAGATCTTGGTGGCCTTGTTCTTGGCCCGCTCGAAGTTGAAGCCCTCGATCTCGTCGGCGACCTGGATCACGCCGCCGGAGTTCACCAGGTAGTCGGGGGCGTACAGGATGCCGCGGCCGGCCAGGTCCTTCTCGACGCCCGGGTGGGCCAGCTGGTTGTTGGCCGCGCCGCAGACGACGGAGGTGCCGAACTCGCCGAGCGCGGCGACCGTGGCGTCGGTCAGCGCACCGCCGAGGGCGCAGGGGGCGTAGACGTCCAGCTTGGCCTGGAGCAGGGCGGTGGTGTCGGCGACCACCTCCACCTCCGGGTGGGCGGCGCGCACGCGGTTGACGGCGGCCTCGAAGGGGTCGGTGACGACGACGGTGGCGCCGTCCGCGACCAGGTGGCCGACCAGGTAGTGGCCGACCTTGCCGACGCCCGCGACGCCGACCCGCTTGCCGCGCAGGGTCGGCTGGCCCCAGCGGGCCTGGGCGGAGGCCCGCATGCCCTGGAAGACGCCGAAGGCGGTCAGGATGGACGAGTCGCCGGCGCCGCCGTGCTCGGGCGAGCGGCCGGTCACGAACTCGGTCTCGCGCGCGATGACGTCCATGTCCTGCACGTAGGTGCCCACGTCGCAGGCGGTGATGTAACGGCCGCGCAGGGACTCCACGAAGCGGCCGTAGGCCCGGAGCATCGCCTCGTTCTTGTCCTTGTTCGGGTCGCCGATGATGACGGCCTTGCCGCCGCCGAGGTCCAGCCCGGCGAGCGCGTTCTTGTAGGACATCCCGCGGGACAGGTTCAGCGCGTCCTCCAGGGCCGCCTCCTCGGAGGCGTACGGGAAGAAGCGGGTGCCGCCGAGGGCCGGGCCCAGCGCGGTGGAGTGGATGGCGATGATCGCCTTGAGTCCGGAGCTGCGGTCGTGGCAGAGGACGACCTGCTCGTGGCCGTCGCCGGGGGCGCCGTCCTGCTCGGTACGGAAGATCCTGCTGAGCACGCCGGGTGCGGAGTGCGTGGCGGGGGTCTGTACGTCGGTCACTGTGGTGACTCCAGTATCGAAGGCCCGCTGCTGTGGTGCGGGCGCCTAAGGCGAAGAGTAGTCGCGCGCGGGCCGCCGATCCGCCCTCTTGTCCGAGCTTGTGCCGGTTGTCCGAGGGGTGAGATGAGAGGGAGTGCGCGGTGCGGGCGCGAACGGTTCCGGGGGCGCGCCCTCCCGGGGCCGGGCGGCGCGTGCGACCATGCAGGACGTGACCGTCGTACGCACTTCCGTACAGCCGCCCTACGCCGCCCACCTGCGGGTCTACGAGCCGCTGGCCGCGTACCCGGAGCCCGAGCGGGCGCATTGGCAGGTGTACGCGGCGGAGCACGGACCGGATGCCGTGGCGGCGGCGCAGCCGGTGGCCGAGGCGGTGCTGGAGGAGCAGCGGGAGGCGCTCGCGGAGCTGGCCGCCCGGACGCCCCGGGCGCTGCCGGAGCGGGAGAGCGGGCGGGCGTACCTGCGGGTGGTGGACGGCGTACTGTACGTCTGCCCGTGGGCGACCAGGCTGCGCAGCTGGCAGGCCCTGGAGGAACTGCGGGCGGGGGCTCCGGTGGCCCTGCTGGACACCGCGGTGCCGCCGGTGGCCCGGGCGGCCGCCGAGGCGGACCGGGAGCGCTGGCGGGTCGAGCACCCGGACGCCCGGCCGTGGATCCTGACCAGCCGGTGGGAGGTGCCGGTGCGCTGGTTCCTGCCGTTCGGGGACGAGGACCGGTGCTTCGTTCCGGGCGGTGTGGGCGTGGAAGGGGTGGCGGGGGAGCGCGGGCGGCCGGCGGCGCTGTTCTACCTGGTGCCGATGGCCCAGGCGCGGCGGCGGGTGGCGCGGGCCTTCCGGGTGCTGCGCGAGGGGGTGCCGGACGGGGAGTTGGTGCGGGGGGCGGAGCAGGTCGGGCGGTGGCTGGAGGAGTTCCACCCGCGCTCGCTGGTGGAGTTGGACTACGGGGGGCTGGTACATCTGCTGGGGCCGGAGCGGCTGTTGGCGGACCGTTCGGCGGGGGACCTGGAGGAGGGGCTGCGCGCGCTGCGGGCGGGGGAGACCGCGGAGGCCTTGCGCGTGTACGGGGAGCTGACGGTGCGGTGGCGCCGGGTGCAGGCGCTGCGGTACGCGAACTGACGTCCGACCGCCCGTGTATGACTGTGAGGGGTCGTTGGTCCACAACGCCGATGACCAAGGTCCTGGTTCGGGTCAATAGCTGTCGAACGTGACACTACTCACCGTTGACGCGAACTTACCCCTATGTGCAAAAATGGGACAACCAGCCCAACTTCACGTGAGCGTGCCCACTTTTGGGTGGTTCTGGAGTCAATGCGTGCTTTGCGGGGAAACGGAGGGTCTGGTCCCCTCGTAACCGGACGTCACTATCGTGTGACTGTCCGTTATGGGGTGGTCCATCGCCATCCGTCGGCCTTGAACCCGTGAGGGGTCAATTTTGGCGGTTTGGTCGATAGGGCTGGACGGATGGTGTAGTTGTAGACACCAGGACAAGCCGTTCGTCCTATAACCGACTCGGCCCGTCTATGCCATTTCGGGCATCGCGGGCCAAGGTGCAGAATTTGAAGGATAGAACCGCCCTGGTTCGGTTCTCCCGAGGAGGCCGCTCATGACCGCTCGTACCCCTGATGCTGAGCCGCTGCTGACGCCGGCAGAGGTTGCCACCATGTTCCGCGTGGACCCGAAGACGGTCACCCGCTGGGCCAAGGCCGGCAAGCTGACGTCGATTCGCACGCTCGGTGGTCACCGCCGTTACCGCGAGGCGGAGGTGCGCGCTCTGCTGGCCGGGATTCCCGCTCAGCGCACTGAGGCCTGATAGGCCAAAGGCTCTTCAAAGGGGCCGCCAACCGGACTCCGCCGGGTCCGGTTGGCGGCCCCTTTGTCGTGCCCGGGGGCCGGCTTCCGGATCCCTTCCGGATCCCTTCCGGCCTCGGAATGTTGAACTCCGCATAACGATTTGATGCGCATGGGGTGGGGGGGATTTACAGTGAATAGCAGTGCAATTTTACATATTAAATTAGTGTGCTCTCCGAGAGGCCGTTCCGGGGCCGATCTCCGGAGGAGGCGGGTGACGACGGTCACACGGTCCGTCACTTGTGGTCTGGACCTGGTCCGGGGTATGAGCCGGACGGCGAAAAGCGAGAGGCCCGGAACCTGACGGTTCCGGGCCTCTCGCACTGCGGCGATCCCGACGGGACTTGAACCCGCGACCTCCACCTTGACAGGGTGGCGAGCTAACCAACTGCTCCACGGGACCAGAGTTTTCTGATCTCGTTCACTCGCTTGCCGCGCTGCGAACAAGACAGATCGTAGCCCATGGTGGGCCCCCAGGTCGAACTGGCTCCTGAAGGCCCACCCGCAGCTCAGAGCGCGGCCCGCGCGGCGTCCATCGCCTTCATGATCCGCTTCTCCGAGACCGGGCTCGGCGTGCCCAACGACTGGGCGAAGAAGCTGACCCGCAACTCCTCGATCATCCAGCGGATCGCCCGCACCTCCTCGGACGGCTGCCGCCCGGTCGGCACCGCCGCCAGCAGCTCCCCGTACGCCTGCTGCACCTGCTGGACCTTCAGCAGCTGCTGGGCGTCCCGCTGGGGGTGGTTGGGCAGCGCCTCCAGCCGGCGGTCCACCGCCAGCAGGTAGCGCTTGAGGTCGGGCAGCCGCTGCCAGCCGGTGGCCGTCACGAAGCCCGGGTGCACCAGCGAGGCCAGGTGCAGCCGGATGTCGTTCACCGCGTTCAGCAGCACCGGGCTGCTCACCGACTTCAGCCGGGTCGAGGCCTTGTGGAAGGCGATCAGCGCGGTGGCCGTCTTCAGCGTGGTGTCCGCGGACAGGTCGTACAGGTCCGCGCGCACCTTGTCGTGCAGCTTGCCGAAGGCCGCCTCGTCCCAGGCCGGGCCGCCGGCCAGGGTCATCAGCCGGTCGGTCGCGGCCGACACCACGTCCTCGAACAGCGCGGTGATCGACCCGTGCGGGCTGTGCGAGAGCGCCAGCTTCGCCTGGTTGCCCAGCCGTCCCTGGATCGACTTGGCCGGGGAGTTGACGGTCAGCATCAGCAGGCGGCGGGTGCCCTCCCACATCGCCTGCGCCTGCGCCTGCGGGGTGTCGAACAGCTTGACGCCCACCGACGCGCCCTCGTCCACCAGCGCCGGGTAGGCGCGCAGCGAGTGGCCGCGGGAGCGCTGCTCGAAGGTGCGCTGGAGCACCGGCAGCCCGGCCGGCCAGGCGGTCAGCCCGCCCTGCTCGATGCCCTGGCCGGAGGCCGCCGAGGAGAGGGTCTCCTTGAGCTTCGGCTTGAGCCTCAGCCGCAGCTCCTCCAGGTCCTTGGACTCGGCGAGCTTGCGGCGGCCGTCCACCACCCGGAAGGTCACCTTGAGGTGTTCCGGCACCCGCTCGTCGTCCCAGGCCTCCGGCGGCACGGTGACCGCCGTCAGCCGCTTCAGGGCGTGCTCCAGGGACGGCAGCAACGCCTCCTGGCGGTCCGTCACCTGGCGCAGTGCCGCCTTGGCGAAGTCCGGTGCCGGGACGAAGTTGCGCCGGATCGCCTTCGGCAGCGACTTGATGTACGCGGTGACCAGCTCCTCCCGCAGGCCGGGGATCTGCCAGTCGAAGCCCTCCGCGGTGACCTGGTTGAGCACCGGCAGCGGGATGTGGACGGTCACGCCGTCCGCGTCGCTGCCCGGCTCGAACTGGTAGGTCAGCTTGAAGCGCAGCTTGCCCTGCTGCCAGTAGTCCGGGTAGTCGGCCTCGGTGACGCCGTCCGCGGCGTCGTTGATCAGCATCGACTTCTCGAAGTTCAGCAGGTCCGGCTGCTCGTGCCGGGCCTTCTTCCACCAGGAGTCGAAGTGTCGGGTGGAGACGACGTCGTCGGGCAGCCGGGCGTCGTAGAAGTCGAACAGGGTCTGGTCGTCCACCAGGATGTCCCGGCGGCGGGCCCGGTTCTCCAGCTCCTCGACCTCGCCGAGCAGCTTGCGGTTCTCGGCGAAGAACTTGTGGTGGGTCTCCCAGTCGCCCTCGACCAGGGCGTTGCGGATGAACAGCTCCCGGCAGAGCTCCGGGTCGATTCGCCCGTAGTTGACCTTGCGCTGGGCGACGACCGGCATCCCGTAGAGGGTGACCTTCTCGTACGCCAGGACGGCGCCGGCCTTCTTCTCCCAGTGCGGCTCGCTGTAGCTGCGCTTGACCAGGTGGCCGGCCAGCGGCTCGACCCACTCCGGCTCGATCTTGGCGTTGATCCGTGCCCACAACCGGGAGGTCTCCACCAGCTCGGCCGACATCACCCAGCGCGGCGGCTTCTTGAACAGGCCCGAGCCCGGGAAGACCGCGAAGCGGGCGCCGCGCGCACCGCCGTACTCGCGCTTCTCCACGTCGAACAGGCCGATGTGGGAGAGCAGGCCGGCCAGCAGCGACTGGTGGATCCGGTCCGCGTCCGGCTCTGCGTCGGGGTGGGGTTCCTCGATCGTGACACCCAACTGCTTCGCTACGGTGCGTAGTTGGGTGTAGACGTCCTGCCACTCCCGTATCCGCAGGTAGTTCAGGAACTCGGCCTTGCACATCCGGCGGAAGGCCGAGGAGGAGAGCTCCTTCTGCTGCTCCCGGACGTAGCGCCACATCGCCAGGTAGGAGAGGAAGTCCGAGGTCTCCGAGTTGAACCGGCGGTGCCGGTCGTCGGCGGCCTGGCGCTTCTCGGCGGGGCGCTCGCGCGGGTCCTGGATGGAGAGCGCGGCGGCGATCACCATGACGTCGCGCACGCAGCCGTTGCGGTCCGCCTCCAGCACCATGCGGGCCATCCGCGGGTCCACCGGCAGCTGGGCGAGCTTGCGGCCGAGCTGGGTCAGGCGCTTGCGCGGGTCCTTCTCCTCCGGGTCCAGCGCGCCCAGCTCGTGCAGCAGGTGCACGCCGTCCTTGATGTTGCGGGAGTCCGGCGGGTCCAGGAAGGGGAAGGCGGCGATGTCGCCGAGACCCGCCGCCGTCATCTGCAGGATCACCGAGGCCAGGTTGGTGCGCAGGATCTCGGCGTCGGTGAACTCGGGGCGGGAGAGGAAGTCCTCCTCCGAGTACAGCCGGATGCAGATGCCGTCCGAGGTGCGGCCGCAGCGGCCCTTGCGCTGGTTGGCGCTGGCCTGGCTGATCGCCTCGATCGGCAGCCGCTGCACCTTGGTGCGGTGGCTGTAGCGGGAGATCCGGGCGGTGCCCGGGTCGATCACGTACTTGATGCCGGGGACGGTCAGCGAGGTCTCGGCCACGTTGGTGGCCAGCACGATCCGGCGGCTGCGCGAGTGCTGGAAGACCTTGTGCTGCTCGGCCGAGCTGAGCCGGGCGTACAGCGGCAGGATCTCGGTGTTCTTCAGCTTCAGCTTGGTGAGGGCGTCGGCGGTGTCGCGGATCTCGCGCTCGCCGGAGAGGAAGACCAGGATGTCGCCCGGGCCCTCGTCCTGCAGCTCCTGGGCGGCGTCGCAGATCGCCTGGACCTGGTCCCGGTCGCGGTCGGCCTCGTCGCCGTCCTCGTCCTCCTCCAGGACGGGCCGGTACCGGACCTCGACGGGGTACGTACGGCCGGAGACCTCGACGATCGGGGCGTCACCGAAGTGCCGGGCGAAGCGCTCCGGGTCGATGGTCGCGGAGGTGATCACGACCTTGAGGTCAGGACGGCGCGGGAGCAGCTGCTTGAGGTAGCCGAGCAGGAAGTCGATGTTGAGGCTGCGCTCGTGGGCCTCGTCGATGATCAGGGTGTCGTACTGGCGCAGATCGCGGTCGGTCTGGATCTCCGCCAGCAGGATGCCGTCCGTCATCAGCTTGACCAGGGTGTCCTGGCCGACCTGGTCGGTGAACCGGACCTTCCAGCCGACCGCCTCGCCGAGCGGGCTGTTCAGCTCCTCCGCGACGCGCTCGGCCACCGTACGGGCGGCGATCCGGCGCGGCTGGGTGTGGCCGACCAGGCCGCGCACGCCGCGGCCCAGCTCCAGGCAGATCTTCGGGATCTGGGTGGTCTTGCCGGAACCGGTCTCACCGGCGACGATCACCACCTGGTGGTCCCGGATCGCCTCCAGGATGTCGTCCTTCTTCTGGCTGACCGGCAGCTCGGCGGGATAGCTGATCTCCGGGACGGCGTTCCGGCGCTGCTCGACCAGCAGCTCGGCCCGGTCGATGTCGGCGGCGATCTCGGCGGCGATCTTCTGCCGGGCCTCGGGTTTCCGGACCCGGCGGGCCCCCTCCAGCCGGCGCCCGAGCCGCACCTCGTCGCGCAGGGTCAGCTCGGGCAGGCGGGCGGCCAGCTCACCGATTCCGGGACCCTCGGCGGGTGCGGGGGCGGACTGGACTACGGGAGAACTCACTGCGGGCATCCCTCTAGGTTCGCAAGGAGGCACGGCGGAGCGCACCTCGGTTTTCGAGCCCCTCCAGTGTCACAGCCGCCGGCGCGGAATCGCGAACGGCAGGCAACGGTCGGCGGGGGTTCCGGGCTCCGGGGGGTTGAGGAGGTGCTCATGGGAGCCCAGAAGACCGCACGGGACGAGGAGTTCCGGGCGTTCACCGGCAGTGCGTGGTCACGGTTGCTGCGGACGGCGTATCTGCTCGCGGGGGACCGGCACGGCGCCGAGGACCTGGTCCAGCAGGCGCTGGAGCGGGCCTACGTCGCCTGGGGCAGGGTCCGGGCGGCCGACGACCCGAACGCCTACGTGCGCCGGATCCTGATCAACGAGCACGCCCGGCGGTTCCGGCGCAGACCGGCCGAGCACCTGGTCGACGCCCTCCCCGAACGGCCCGCGCCGAGCGGGCCCGACCCGGACGACCGGGCCGTGCTGCTCGCCGCGCTCACCGCCCTGCCGCCGCGCCAGCGCGAGGCCGTGGTGCTGCGGTACTGGGAGGACCTCAGCGAGTCCCAGACCGCGGCGGCGATGGGCTGCTCGGTCGGGACGGTGAAGAGCCAGGCGGCCAGGGGGCTGGCCAAGCTCCGGGAGGCCTCCTCACTCAACGGGCTGACGACCATCGGAGGCGGAAGATGAGCAACGAGGACATGGCCGGGGCCGAGGCCGCGGCGTCGTACGGGCTGGGCGACCTGGCCGGGAGCGTCGAGATCGGGGCCGTTCCGTACGACCGGCTGGTCGCCGGCGGGCGGCGCCGGCTGCGGCGCCGGCGGCTGCTGACCGGGGCGGCGGCCGCGGCGATGGTCGTCGCGGTGGCCGGGGCGGGCGCGGCGTTCGGCGGGTACGGGCGGGCGACGGGCGGCTCCTCGCCGGTGGCGGGCGGCCCTTCCACGGCGGTCCCTTCCACCGCTGCGGCTTCCGCTACCCCCGGGACGCCGTCGGAGACGCCGTCCGCCTCGGCCACGGCAACCGCTCCGGCCGCTTCGGGCGCCCCGGCCGGGGCCGCGCGGGACCCGTTCACCCCGATGCGCGTCAAGGTCGGCGAGGGCACTGCGAACGGCCACACCTGGCAGGCCTGGGTCGCCGAGTGGCCGGGCCCCACCACCGTGCGGGACGCCCTCCAGCAGGACAAGCTGGTGCGCGCGGAGCGGCTCACCGGCAACCCCACCGGCAACCCGAACCCGCCATCGCTGATCCCGCAGGACGACGCCGGCAACTGGGTCCCGCACTACGACCTGGCCAACCTCTACTACACCGTGGACGGCAAGCGGCAGGCGGACGACTCCGTGCACGTGGTCGACGAGCCGGGCGGGCCGCAGGGCGGGGGAGTCGCCGGCGCGGGCGCGTCGCTCGGCCTCAAGGACGGGAAGAGGTCCGGTCTGCCACCGGTGGTGATCGAAGGGGTCAGGCCCGAGGTGGCGAAGGTCGTGATCACCTGGGAGACCGGCGGCTCCACCGAGGTGGTGCCGGTCGCGGTCGGGGACTCCACGCTCCGCTGGTACGGCATCATGGCGAAGCCGGGTTCCGACGCCAAGACCTTCACCGCCTACGCCGCGGACGGTTCGGTCGTGCGGACCACCGACCACTGGCTCCGCACCAGCTGAGCCGCCACCGCCGTTTCCCGCCCCGGATTGTCGGTGCCGTGCGCCACAGTGGACGCCGGTGGGTGACATGGCGTCAACGACGGGTGAGGCGGTGGCCGATGAGCGGTGCGACGGGGTTGTCCGAGGGCCGGCTGGGCCGGCTGCACGGGGTCCTGTCCCGGCACGTCGAACAGGGCCAGGTGCCCGGCCTGGTGGCCGCCGTGGCCCGCGGCGACGACCTCCACGTCGAGGTGCTCGGCAGCCTGGACACGGCCGGCAGCGCCCCGATGCGGCGGGACACCCTCTTCCGGATCGCCTCGATGACCAAACCGGTCACTGCGGTGGCCGCGCTCACCCTGGTCGAGGAGTGCCGGCTGCGGCTGGACGACCCGGTCGACGACCTGCTGCCCGAGCTGGCCGACCGGCGGGTGCTGCGCCGGCCGGACGGCGAGCTCGACGACACCGAGGCCGCCGTCCGGCCGATCACCCTGCGCGACCTGCTCACCTTCGGGCTCGGCTACGGCTTCGCGATGCTCCCGCCGTCCGCGCCGATCGCCCGGGCGACGGCCGAACGCGGCGTCGACGTCCGGCCGCCCCGGACGGACTACCCCGAGCCCGACGAATTCCTGCGCCGCCTCGGTGAGTTGCCGCTGTTGCATCAGCCCGGGGCGGGCTGGCACTACCACACCGGCTCGACCGTCCTCGGCATCCTGCTCGCCCGCGCCTGCGGCAAGCCGCTCGGCGAAGTGCTGCGCGAGCGCGTCCTCGACCCCCTCGGCATGCGGGACACCGGCTTCACCGTCCCCGCCGACCAACTGCACCGGCTCCCGGTCGAGTACGTGCGCGACCGGGCGAGCGGCCGGCTCGTCCCGTACGACGACCCGGCCGACAGCGCCTGGGCCCGGCAGGCGCGCCTCGACGACGGCGGCGGCGACCTGGTCTCGACGCTGGACGACTACCTCGCCTTCGCCCGGATGCTGCTGGCCGGCGGCGAGGGAGCGGGAGGCGTCCGGATCCTCTCCCGGCCGGCCGTCGAGCTGATGACCACCAACCACCTCAGCGCAGTCCAGCTCGCTGACTCCGCACCGCTGTTGGGGCGCGATGAGCTCACCGGCTGGGGCTTCGGCGTCTCCGTCGCCACCAGCCGCACCGGCCTCGCCGCCCCCGGCCGCTACGGCTGGGACGGCGGGCTCGGCACGGTGTGGTTCAACGACCCGGCCGAACGGCTGACCGGCGTCCTGCTCACCCAGCGGATGTTCGAGAGCCCCGCCCCACCGGCGGTGGCGCGGGACTTCGAGGTGCTCGCGTACCAGGCCGTGGCGGGGTGAGCGCGGCCTCGTCGGCGTCCGGGAGCCAGTCGCGGGCCGGGTCGTACTCCAGCCACCGGCTGCGGGCCGCCTCCGTCGTGAACGCCTCCAGCAGCCGCTCCAGCCGGGGGTGCGGGTCGGTGCCCGCGTCGGCCCGCCAGAGCAGCGACCAGGCGTAGAGCGGGGTCGGGTCGGCCAGCGGGACGGTACGGACGCCCGGGCGGTCGGGGAGCGGGCCGTCGGCGGGGACCAGCGAGAAACAGGTCGGATCGGCCCGGACCTGGTCGACGAAGTGCTCCAGGCCCAGATTGGTCGAGCCGACCCGGTCGGTGATGCCGAAACGGGCGGCGAAGCGGGTCAGGAAGTCCAGCCGGTCCACCGCCGCCGGATAGCGCAGCACACTGCCGCGCAGCTCCGCCGGGCTCAGGGTGTCGCGGCCGGCCAGCGGATGGTCGGTGGACAGCAGGGCGTCGACCGGCTCCAGACGGACCAGCCGGTGC
Organism: Kitasatospora sp. NPDC023118; assembly: GCF_055560875.1. Classification (NCBI taxonomy): domain Bacteria; kingdom Bacillati; phylum Actinomycetota; class Actinomycetes; order Kitasatosporales; family Streptomycetaceae; genus Kitasatospora; species Kitasatospora sp. NPDC023118. The sequence continues at coordinate 79,187 of NZ_JBVHHW010000003.1, read as the reverse complement.
GTCAGCCCGGCGTCGGCGCCGTCCGGCAGGGCGTGCACCCGGCCGAACCCGGCGTCCGACTCCCCGCGCAGCAACGCCGCCGCCACCGACGGCAGATCCCGCCCCGGCACCGGCTCCACCTCCAGCCCCGGCGCCGCGTCCACCGCCCGCGCCAGCGTCCGCATCGGCGCGTACAGGTGCCCCCACACATCCACCCGCAGCGGCCGTCCGGCCCCCTGCACGGACGCCACCGCCCGCTCCCCCTGCGCCAGCACCCGCCGCGCCGGCTCCAGGAACCGCCGCCCCTCCCCGGTCAGCCCCACCCCCCGGGCGTCCCGCTCCAGCAACCGCACCCCGAGCGCCGCCTCCAACCGGGCCACCCGCTTCGACAGCCCCTGCTGACTGATCCCCAACCGCCCGGCCGCCCGCCCGAAGTGCAACTCCTCGGCCGTGACGACGAACGCCCGCACCTGCGCCAGATCCAGATCCACCCGGGCACCTTAGGCGGTGGAGGAGGGGCGGGGGTTACCCGCCGGGGGGTGGGCGCGGAGTGGGGGGCGGAGTGGGAGGCGCCGTGGGAGGCGCGTTCGCGGTGTTCGGCGACTTTCGGCCGCGTGTCGCACCCCCTTCCTCCTCGCGTGACAACCGTCGGTTGTCGTCACCCGTCGACGGTTGTTGGACCGGTCGGTGGCGGGCGCGGTGAGCTGGGGGTCCGATCGAGCGGAGGGAGTGCGGGGATGAAGGCGCTGGTGGCGGCGGGCGGGGCGGTGCGGTTCGCGGAGGTGGAGCAGCCGCGGCCGGGGGCCGGGGAGGCGCTGGTGAAGGTGGAGGCCTTCTCGGTGAACCGGGGGGAGACGTTCCAGCTGGAGGCGCCCAGGCCCGGTTGGCGGCCGGGGAAGGACGTCGCCGGGCTGGTCGTGCAGGCCGCCGCCGACGGGTCGGGGCCCGGGGTGTGCCGGCGGGTGGTCGGCCATCCGCCGGCAGGCGGGTGGGCCGAGTACGTGTGTGTGCCGACCTCCTCGCTCGCCGAGCTGCCCGACAGCCTGGACGCGGTCCGGGCCGCCGCGCTGCCGCTGGCCGGCCTCACCGCGCTGCGGCTGCTGCGGGCCGCCGGGGCGCTGGCCGGGCGGCGGGTGCTGCTGACCGGGGCCTCCGGCGGGGTCGGACACTACTTCACCGAGCTGGCCGCCGCGGCCGGGGCCGAGCTGACCGTCGTCACCGCCTCCCCGGAGCGCGGCCGCCGGCTGGCCGAACTGGGGGCGGCCGAGGTGCTGCACGAGCTCGGTGCGGCGCGCGGCCCGTACGACCTGGTGCTGGAGTCCACCGGCGGCGCCGCCCTGCCGCTCGCGCTGGCCCGGCTGGCCCGGCGCGGCACCCTGATCTGGTTCGGCCAGGCCTCCCGGACGCCCGCCACGCTCGACTTCTTCGACTTCTTCAAGGGCCCCGAGTCGGCCACCCTGCGGCACTTCCACTACGCCGACTCCGACGTGCCCGACGGCGAGGACCTGGCCACCCTGGTGCGCCTGGCGGAGCAGGGCCGGCTGACCCCGGAGCTTGGCCGGATCGCGCCCTGGGAGCAGACCGCCACTGTGCTCACCGACCTGCGCGAGCGCCGGATCCGCGGCAAGGCCGTACTGACCGTCGCCTGAAACCTCTTCCGGAAAGGAATCCCCACCGTGTCCTTCCTCGACACCCCCGACCAGCTGCCCGCCTTCATCGAGGAGAACCGCCCCCGCGTCCACGGCGCCGGCCTCGACCCGTACGAGTACGCCCGGGTGACCGCCCCGCTGACCTCCCTCCACGACTGGCCGGCCGTCTTCGCCGCCGCCGGGCGCCGGTACGCCTCCCTGGCCGAGCGCGCCGCCGCCGAGGGCCGTACCGTCACCGCCGGTACCGCCTACCGCGACGCCGCCCGCTGGTTCCACGTCGCGGGGCTGCTGCCGCACCCCGACCGGGCTGCCGCCGCCCGGCTCGCCGCCGAGGCCGACGCGGCGATGCGGCGGGCGCTGGCGCTGCTGGAGCCGACCGCGGAGCGGGTGGAGGGCGAGGGCTTCGCGGGCTGGCTGCGCCGCCCGGCCCCGGCAGGGGAGGCCGCCCCGGTGGTGGTGGTCGTGCCGGGCATGGACTCCGGCAAGGAGGAGTTCCACGCGGTCGCCGAGGCCCTGCTGGCCCGGGGCGTCGCGGTGCTCGCGATCGACGGGCCCGGCCAGGGCGTCCTGGCCGCCACCAGCGCGCCGGAGCCGGACTACCAGCGGGTGGTCGGCCGCGCCCTGGACGCGATCGCCCACCACGACGGCCTGGACCCCGCCCGCGCCGCCGTGATCGGCCTCAGCCTGGGCGGCTACTACGCCGCGACGGCCGCCGCCCGTGAGCCGCGGCTGCGCGCCGCGGTGACGGTCAGCGGCCCGTACCGGCTGGACTGGGAGCACCTGGTGCCGTTCGTCACCGAGACCCTCGCCCAGCGCTGCGGCGGCCCCGAGGCGGCCCGCGCCTTCGCGGCCCGGGTCGACCTGACCGCCCTCGCCCCGGTGATCACCCTCCCGCTCCTGGTGGTCGAGGGCGGCGAGGACCGCATCCCGGGCGTCACCAACGCCACCGCCCTCGCCTCAGAGGCCCCGAACGCCGAGCTGCTCCTCGTCCCCCACGGGAACCACCTCCTCGGCACCGCCCTCCCCGACTGGCTCCCCGCCACCGCCGACTGGCTCGCCGCCCGGCTCGCCTGACGGGGTCGAGGCCTGGACGACCAAGACCCACCCCTGCGGGTCGACGCGTGACTGTGCCGGGGCAGCGCTCGGCCGCAGAACTGCTGGACGCAGCGCACGCGCGGGCCACCGAACGCCGGCAGCGCGCCGAGCGGGTTCGAGCCGAGGCGCGGGCGACGAAGCTGACCGCCCTGGCCGCCGACGAGGAAGCGATCTGACACGAGGTCGAGAACCACGTCGCCCGTAAGCAGGCGGCCCGCTACGACGTCGCCGTGGCCCTCCTGGGCGAACTCCATGACGCCTGTGACCTCGGGCGCGGCCTCCAGTTCCGGCAGCGGCTGGCCGCGCTCCGCGAGCAGTACCGGCACCTGCCCGGCCTGCTGAGCCGGCTCCACGACCGGGCGCTGCGGGGCTGACGCCCGTCCTTCCCGCGCGTGGGGCTCGCCGCGGGAGATCGGGTGGCTCCGGGCCGCGATCCAGCGACCGGAATCAGTGCCCCTCGGTCCAGAACTGCTGGAGTCGCGCGATCGCCTGGGCCTTGTCCAGCTCGGCGACCTGGTCCTCGGTGAGTCCGACGCGATTGATCAGCATGTGGACCAGATCTACGGGAAGCGCCTCGCGTGGTGGCTCGGGCGCGCCTCGATCGGGAAGCGTGCCGTCCAGGACGCACGGCCAGAAGACATCCTCCGTCACATCCAGCTGATCGCGGAGGATGTGCGCCCACATGCTCGCGCCGTACGCGGTGCGGTCGACCGGATGCGATACCCGAGTACGCAGGATCCGCCCGTCGGGGAGCCCGAACTCATAGCTGATGTGGTGGGTGCCGGTGCGGCCGCGCGCGTCACGTACGCGGTCCCAGCCTTCAACCTTGCAGAACTGCTCGTGCCGTTCGCGTGTCGGCTGAGGCCAGGTCACTTCGCGACTCCGAGCAGCCAGTCGCGGAGCTGTGCGTCGTCGCTGAGGCCGATCAGCTGGACCAGGCCCCAGTTGTCGCGGTGGTTCGGGGCGTTCAGGAGTCGGTCCTGCCAGTCCTCCGCGTACTCGCGGAGCGCGTCGACCATCTCGTCGATGGCCTCATCGAACGTGCCGCCGTCCGCGGCGACCGGGAGACCAGGGAAGAACACCGACCAGCCGCCGCCCTCGGCGACCACCTCGGCCTTGGACGGGCACAGCAGCGTGAGGGCGTGGCGCAGCCGTCCCGCGTCGACTACCGCCGCGTACCCGGTGTCCCGGCGAACGGTCGCGACCCGGCCTTGCCCTGCCGCGTCCAGTAGGTCCTTCAGGTGCGCTCGGGCTTCGGTGTAGCTCTCGTAGTGGACCGCTGTCATGGGGAGCCTCCTCGTCCGAGAATCAGGGTCGCGCCGACCGTGAAGTACGTCAAGTACGTCACGTACTCCTTGGGTGAGAGGCCAGTGACCGTCCGCCGTCCCGTTGGCGTCAAACAACGCAAAAATGCCCCCGAAGCTATCTGCTTCGAGGGCATCGTGCCTGGTCAGGATGTGGCCAGGGCCGGGGGTCGAACCGGCGACCTTCCGCTTTTCAGGCCAAGCCGGGGCGTTGATATGCCCCCAGTTCGGGAGATCCTGCTGTCCGTGGAAGGCCGCCTTCGGACACCGTCGTTCGGGCCGGTTGGCGTCGGCGTTGGCGTCAACCGGCGGAGCTTCGCATGTGCTGGGTGTGCTCAGTAGGGGAGCAGGCCGGTCGTGATCAGCTCGAAGTCGAACGGCTCCGGGATGTGGATGGTCTCGCCGAACGCGATGTCCTCGCGGCGGTGGTACTTCGTGCCGTCGGGTCGGCTGAAGAGCGTGACCGCCTTCTCCCTTGCGTCGATCACGAGGTAGAGAGGGATTCTCATGAGCGGGTAGTCCCGTACCTTCCCCACCCAGTCGTTCTCGGGGTTGGACGGTGAGACCAGTTCGACGGCAATCGCAGCAACCTCGGCAGGAACCTGGTTGTCCCTGGTCGTGAGTGCATCGTCCGGCAGGTACGTCAGGTCGGGATTGCGGCTCTTGCCGACATTGGGCGAGACGAGGTCCGTGTTCTCGCTGGGCAGTAGTCCTGCCGGGGCGTGCGCGTCGAACTGGCGGCGCACCACCAAGAGATTCCGTTGGTGAATACCCGAGGGGCTGACCATCATGACGATGGTGTCGCCGGAGAGTTCGACCTTGAATCCGTCTGGCAGGCTCCTGCGGGCCTCTTCAAGGAGCGCGAAGTGCTCGGGGTTCATGCGCGGTGCCCTTCCGGGTGAGTCAGACGATGTTCCAGCCTAGTCGGCGAGTCCGCCGTTGGCCGGGTCCTTCATCTCCGCGTCGGGTTCAGCCGAGAAGTGCACGGGCCGGTCCCGTCAGCTGCCGGCGCGGCAGCTGACTGTGGGCGTATGTCTGCCTCGGGCTTGGCGGATTTCATCATCGGGGATCGGGGGTCCCGCTAGGGTCGCAGCGATGAGTGAGTACCAGTACTAGGAGTTCCTGGCGATCGACCGGCCGCTGACCAGCGAGGAGCAGGAGCAGCTGCGGTCGCTGTCCACCCGGGCCCGGATCACCGCGACCAGTTTCACCAACGAATATCAGTGGGCAACTTCCGCGGAGACCCTCGGCGGATGGTGGAGCAGTTCTACGACGCTCACCTCTACCTGACCAACTGGGGCACCCACCAGGTGATCCTGCGCGTGCCCAAGGGACAGCTCACGCTGTCGGCGCTGGAGCCGTACTGCTTCGACGAGTACGTCGAGGCTTGGACGACCAAGACCCACCTCGTCCTGGACCTGCGGAGCGAGGATGAGGGCGGGGACTGGGAGGAGGGCGCCGAGGACTCGCTCGGTGTCATCGCAGGGATGCGGGCCGAGCTGGCCGCCGGGGATTGCCGCGCCCTGTACCTCGCATGGCTGTCCGCCATCGGCGCCTGGGCACTCCAGGAGGACGACGAGGATGAGTACCGGGCAGCGGTCGAGCCCCCGGTCCCGGCCGGGCTCGACCGGCTCACCGCACCGCAGCGGGCGCTCGCGGACTTCCTGCGGGTCGACGCCGACCTGCTGGCGGTCGCCGCCCAGGCCAGCCCGCCCGCCCCCGCACCTCGGAAGCGGCCCGGGAAGAAGGAGCTGGCGCCGCTGATCGCCGCACTTCCCGAGACGGAGAAGGACGACCTCCTGTTGCGCCTCGCGCTGGGGGATGAGCCTCAGCTGGGAGCCGAACTCGTGTGCCGGCTGCGCGGCGAACCGTCTGCCGTGACTGTGCCGGGGCAGCGCTCGGCCGCAGAACTGCTGGACGCAGCGCACGCGCGGGCCACCGAACGCCGGCAGCGCGCTGAGCGGGTTCGAGCCGAGGCGCGGGCGACGAAGCTGACCGCTCTGGCTACCGACGAGGAAGCGATCTGGCGCGAGGTCGAGAACCACGTCGCCCGTAAGCAGGCGGCCCGCTACGACGTCGCCGTGGCCCTCCTGGTCGAACTCCGTGACGCCTGTGACCACGTCGGGCGCGGCCTCCAGTTCCGGCAGCGAGTGGCCGCGCTCCGCGAGCAGTACCGGCACCTGCCCGGCCTGCTGCGCCGGCTCGACGACCGGGCGCTGCGGGGCTGACGCCCGTCACTTCGTGAGGGACCACCGTCCGCTGGGGGCACGCCCCCCGCCTTCGGCCGGGAGGGACCGCCACCCAGCCGAAGGCTGGGGGAGAGTGCGTCATCGGATGGCCTCGTCCACTTCGGTGTGCGTCGGCGTCAAGCGACGGTGGATGGTCCCTGGCTTCAAACTTCTGGTCCCGTCCCCGCTGGCGATTCACTACGCTTGGGGCGGTGAAAGCCGCACGAAGCCTCGCGATCTGGCTGGCCGACCGTACTCCTTCGCAGCTGACCGAACTGCTGGAGCAGCGCGAACTTCCCTACGCGGCCGGGGTGGCGAGCCTGAGCGACCTGGCCGGCCACCTGCTGACGGACGCCTCCACGGCTCTGGGGCTGAGCGAGACCAGCCTCGGGGACCTTCAACTGCTGGTCGCTGTGGCGACCTTGGCCGAGCGGTTGCACGGTCCGCTACCGGCTGTTCCGCCTGCTCATCACCTGTTCATGGGCTACGGCGGCCGTTCACCACGGCTCGACGCGCCTGCGGTCGACCCCGCTGACCGGTCCGTGACCCGGGACCAGCTCTTCCGATTCCTGCAACTCGACGGCGCGGGTCGGTCCGCGGCCGAGGCCGCGCTGTCCCGGCTGACCGAGCGGGCCCTGGTACTGCCCTCGTCCGGAAGCAGGGTTGTCGTTCCGATCCTGGTCCACCGCCAGGCGGGTGAAGGCGGCGGTTACGGTCGGCCCGCCGAACAGCTGCTCACCGAGGCCTTCAACGCTCCGGAGATTCACCGCATCGCGCAGGGGCTGGGGTTCGCGAAGGCGCGGACCCGAGACGAGGCGCAGCGGCAGATTGTGGACGTGCTCAGAGACGCGAAGCGCGTGCGCGCCATGGCCGCCGAGGCGCCGTCCGAGGCCTTGGACCTGCTGGACAAACTGGTCCCGGGCCCGCCACTGCTGCGCACGCACTGCTTCGTCTCCCGGTACGGCGGTTTCTACCCGGGCTCCGGAGGCAAGTTCACCTTCCGGGAAGGCGGCTCGGGAGATCCCGGCACGGACTGGCTGGCCGCCCGCGGCCTGGTCCTTCCGGTAGATGAGGACCTGGCGGAACTGCCGCGCGAGGTGGCCGACGCGTTGCGCGACCACGACCGCGCGCCGAGCTACCAGTCTGCCCCGCCCCCGGTCGAGGGCACGGTGGAGATCCCGGCTGGTGCAGTCGAGAGCCAGGCGCAGGCGGCGTTGGCCGAGGCGGCCTCCCGGGTCGAGCTGATGCTCCGCCAGGTGGCCGTGCAGCCGCTCGCTGTGCGCAAGGCGGGCGGAATCGCAGTCCGGGACACCCGCCGGCTGGCGAAGGCGGTCGGCATGCCGGAGGAACAAGTCCGGCTGTGGCTCGACCTGGCGAACAACGCGGACCTGATCACCCCTTGCGCCGAGGAAGCGGAGGCCCCGACGAGAGGACGGGGCCGCGCGCGTCGGACGGAATCCCAGCCACCTGCCCGGGTGCTGCCCACCGAGCGGTACGACGAGTGGCTGGCGGCTCCACCCGCTCAGCGGCTGCTGCCGCTCGTCGCCACCTGGGCGGTGGTGCCCGAGGTGTTCAGCTATTGGCCGGACGAGGATGACACCCCGGTCGCGCTGGTCACGCCGGAGGACGGCGAGGCTGTCGATCTGCGCCATGCCGTGCTGGAGGCTCTGGCCACCCTCCCGGCCGGGCACGGAGTCCCCACCGGCAAGTCCGCTCGCGCTCGGGCGACCGCTCTCGCCGGTCTCATCGCCACGGCGGCCTGGTTCCGCCCGGCCGCCCTCGCCCAAGGTTCGTGGGAGGCTGAGCGGGTCGAGGCGACCCTGGCGGAGGCGGAGCTGTTCGGGGTCGTCGCCCACGGAGCGCTGACTTCGCTCGGGCACGCCGTGCTCGGGCTCCTGAGGGCGGGTGCACACCGTCACTTCCCCGCCGTTCCGGGCGCCGGGCCGGCGCTGCGCGACCGTCCTGCTCTGGATGACGCGGTTCGGCAGCTGTCCACAGCCCTGGACGCGCTGCTGCCCGCGCCGCAGACCACCGCCCGGTTCCAGGCGGACCTTACGGCCGTGGTCGCCGGAGCTGCCGCATCGGAGCTGACCGACCTGCTGGCCGCCTGTGCGGACCGGGAGTCGGAGGGCCATGCCGTGGTGTGGCGGATCACCCCTGCGGCGGTCCGCCGGGCGTTGGACTCCGGACTGGACGCCGCCGACCTGCTGGCTCGGCTGGCCGACGTCTCCGAGGGCGGGCGGCCGCTTCCGCAGCCCCTGGAGTACCTGATCAAGGACACCGCGCGGACCCACGGCCGGATGCGAGTGGTGCGTTCCGCCTGCTGCATCCGCTCCGACGACGAGGCACTGGTGTCGGAGCTCGCCGCGGCTCGTGCGCTGTCCAGGCTCGGGTTGCGACGGATCGCGCCGACCGTGCTGATCAGCACGGCCGAGCCCGAAGCGACCCTCGCCGCGCTTCGGGCCGCCGGCTACGCCCCCGTGCTGGAGGCGGAGACCGGGACGACGGTCATCGAGAAGGCCCGCCGGGAACGCGGTCCCAAGCGCATGCCGTCACTGTCCGGAGCACGACCGCGCCACGGCAAGGGGCCGAGCACCGCCACCGCGCTGGCGAGCGCGTTGCTGGCCGGCCGGTGACCAGAGGGATCGCCCCAAGCGCTCGGACAGGGCGACGTGCGCCGCGCCGTGGCGGTGAAGTCACCTCGGAGCTCCCTGACTCGGGGCAGGAGCTCAGCACGCTGGGCGCGTTGAATCGGCAGCGAGGGCAGCGTGTCAGTGGCCTTCGGTCCAGAACTGTTGGTACTCGCTGTCGGGCGGAAGGATGGTGACCGTCCGCCGTTCCGTTGGCGTCAAACAGCACGAAAATGCCCCCGAAGCTATCTGCTTCGAGGGCACCGTGCCTGGTCAGGCGATGTGGCCAGGGCCGGGGTCGAACCGGCGACCTTCCGCTTTTCAGGCGGACGCTCGTACCAACTGAGCTACCTGGCCGTACTGCACCGTCTCTTGCGAGACGAGCGATCCCGACGGGACTTGAACCCGCGACCTCCACCTTGACAGGGTGGCGAGCTAACCAACTGCTCCACGGGACCTTGTAGTGGCGAACCACCAAGGTCTTGCGGCACTGCACTTTACTACGGTACTGCGTGCCCCCAACGGGATTCGAACCCGTGCTACCGCCTTGAAAGGGCGGCGTCCTGGGCCACTAGACGATGAGGGCTTGCGGCCTGTCCCGCTGTTTCCAGCGTTCGGGGACGTCGAGAAGCATATGGGATGCGGGGCGGATCGCCAAAACGGGTTTGGGCCGGGTGGGGGTCGGGGCCCAAGCGCGGGGTCAGGACCAGCCGAGTTCGTCCAGCTCGTGGTCGTCGAAGCCGAAGTGGTGGGCGACCTCGTGGATGACGGTGGTGCGGACCTCCTCGACCACCTGCTCGCGGGTCTCGCAGTGGCGCAGGGTGGGGCCGCGGTAGATCAGGATGCGGTCGGGCAGGACCCCGGCGTACCACTCGCCGCGCTCGGTCAGCGGGGTGCCCTCGTAGAGGCCGAGGAGTTCGGGGTCGTCAGGGTCGGGTTCGTCCTCGACGAAGACCGCGACGTTGTCCATCATGGCGGCGAGCTGCGGGGGAATCTGGTCCAGGGCGTCGCTGACCAGTGTTTCGAACTCTTCCCGGGTCATCTCCACCGGATCATTGTCGGGCCTCGGGTGACGGTGTGCCAGACAGCGGACGCCGGTGTTTGATGGGGCCGTGACGACTTCGGAGGACGCGTTGGACGACGCCGCGGAGGGCCCGGTGCGGACCGGGTCGCCGGCTGCGGCGGCGGTGCGGAGCCGGCCGCCGGTGCTGCGCGGGCAGGGGCCGGCCGTGGCGGTGGTCGCGGCGGGCGGCGCGATCGGGGCGGTGGCCCGGTACGCGGCCGGGCTGGGCTGGGAGACCGGGCCGACGGCGTTCCCGTGGACGACGCTGCTGATCAACGTGGTCGGCTGCGCGGTGATCGGGGTGTTCCTGGTGGCGATCACCGAGGGGCGTCCGGCGCATCCGCTGCTGCGGCCGTTCTTCGGCACCGGGGTGCTGGGCGGGTTCACCACCTTCTCGACCTACTCGGTGGACGTCCGCCGGCTGCTGGAGGCGGGGCGGCTGGGGCCCGGGCTGGCGTACCTGGGGCTGACCCTGCTGGGCGCGCTCGGCGCGGTGTGGGCGGCGGCGGTGCTGACCCGGCGTCTGATCCACCGCCCGGTCCGCGACGGGGGTGCCCGGTGAGCCGGCTGAGCGGGCCGGCGCTGCGGCTGACCGTGCTGGTGGGCGAGAGCGACATGTGGCACCACCGCCCGGTGTACAGCGAGCTCGTGCACCGGGCGCGGGCGGCTGGGCTGGCCGGGGCGAGCGTGTTCCGGGGCATCGAGGGGTTCGGCGCCTCGTCGCTGGTGCACACGGCGCGGCTGCTGTCGCTGAGTGAGGACCTGCCGGTGGCGGTGGTGATCGTGGACGAGGAGGAGCGGGTGCGGGCGTTCCTGCCGCAGCTGGAGGAGCTGGTGGCCGAGGGGCTGGTGGTGCTGGACCACTGCGAGGTCGTCCGGTACACGGGCCGTGCGGCCGAGCGCGGCGCGGGCGGGGGAGCGCGGTGAACTGGCTGCTGGTGGTGGCGGGCGCCGTGGTCGGCGCGCCGCTGCGGTACCTGAGCGACCGGGCGGTGCAGTCCCGGCACGACTCGGTGTTCCCGTGGGGCACCTTCACGGTGAACGTGTTCGGCTGCCTGGTGCTCGGCCTGCTGACCGGGGCGGTAGCGGCCGGCGCGGCCTCCTCGCACGTCCAACTGCTGGTCGGGACGGGCTTCTGCGGGGCGCTGACCACCTTCTCGACCTTCTCGTACGAGACGCTGCGACTGGCCGGGTCCGGCGCCGTGCGGTACGCGGTGGCGAACGTGGTCGGCAGCCTGGCGGCCGGCCTGGCCGCGGTCTACGCGGGGGCGGAGCTGGCCTCGGCGCTCTGGGGCTGAGCGGGCCCGGCCGGGAGCCGCCCGAGAACTGCCGTGCAGCCCGTGTCCCGCCGCGCCCGGCGCGCGTTGGGCACCGGAAGCGGCCGCGCGCCAGTGGGCGGCCCGGGTGGGGCGGTGGAGAGGGAGCTCGGTGGCTTCGGTACGGGCGGTGCGGGCGGTTCGGGCGCGGGTGGCCGCGCCGGTGCGGGAGACGGCGCTGCGGGAGACGGCGGTGCGGCGGTCGCGCGCGGTACGGGCGGCGGCGGTGCTGGCGGTGGCCGGGCTGGGGCTGACCGGCTGCATGTCGGTCGGTCCGGCGGCGGAGGAGAAGCACGGCGGGGTGGCCCCGGTCGGGCAGGCCGGTCCGGCGGGCAAGCCGGGGGCGACGGTCGGCCCCTCGGCCTCGCCGGGCGCCGGGCACCCGGGGGGCGTTGCGGGGCACCCGGAGCGCCCGGGGGGCTTGCAGGCAGAGAACGCGCCCGCCGGGGCCACGGCCGCCGTGGCGGGTGAGGTCGCGCCGGGCGCGAACGGCGTGGTCGCCGGCGTGGTCCCGGTACCGGGGGCGGGTGCTCCCGAGAGCGCGCCGGGCGGCGGCGGTTCGACGAGTGGTGGGCCGAGCCCCGCGCCGCACCCGGGCGGCACCCCGGCCGGCACCGGAGGCACCGCGGGCCCCGGCGGCACGGGCGGGACGGGCGGCACCGGCGAGGGCCGCTCCGGCGGCGGTTCGGCCGGGACCCCGTCGGCCACCCCGAGCGGCCGCCCGTCCAGCTCCCCCGAGCCGGAGCACACCACGCCCGCCGCGACCGTCCCGCCGGCCCCGGAACCCTCCTCGGGAAGCTCCGGTTCCGCGGCCCCGAGTCCGCATGCGGGTACGCATTAGCAAGCTGGCCAGGGCGTTTGCTTCCGATCCCGAGGGTGCTCTATGGTGGTAGATCGTTCGTTTGATCCATTTGACTGGCGCCCTATTCCCATCTGGCGCCCTTGGCGCGTTCCGGCGATCCGTGGCTGACCGCATAGAGGCGGTTGTGAAACAGAACCCGGACTTTGGCGCGTGCCACTTCCGGAAGGTTTTGCATGTCTCTCGTTGACGACGCCCGCTTCGCCATGCCCGCGAACGAGGCCGCCGCCGATGTCACCGACGCCACCGACAACACCGACAACACCGAACTGATCGCCGAGGCCGCGGAGATGGCCGAGGAGATCGCCGCCGACACCGCCGAGGAGAGCGCGGAGGCCGCCGAGCCCACCATCACCTTCGGTGACCTGGGCCTGCCGGACGACGTCGTCCGGGCCCTCGCCAAGCGCGGTGTCACCACCCCGTTCCCGATCCAGGCCGCGACCATCCCGGACGCCCTGGCCGGCAAGGACGTGCTGGGCCGCGGCCGTACCGGCTCCGGCAAGACCCTGAGCTTCGGCCTGCCGCTGCTGACCCGCCTGGCCGACGGCGAGCGCACCCGCGCCAAGCACCCGCGCGGTCTGATCCTGGTCCCGACCCGTGAGCTGGCCATGCAGGTCGCCGACGCCCTGGAGCCCTTCGGCTCGGTGCTCGGCCTGCGCCTCAAGGTGGTCTGCGGCGGCACCTCGATGTCGAACCAGATCTACGCGCTGGAGCGCGGCGTCGACGTCCTGGTCGCCACCCCGGGCCGCCTGCGCGACCTGATCAACCGTGGCTCGGCCAAGCTCGACGACGTCCAGGTCACCGTCCTCGACGAGGCCGACCAGATGGCCGACATGGGCTTCCTGCCCGAGGTCACCGAGATCCTCGACCAGGTGCCGGCCGGCGGCCAGCGCCTGCTGTTCTCCGCCACCCTGGAGAACGAGATCGACACCCTGGTGAAGCGCTACCTGAACAGCCCGGTCACCCACGAGGTCGACCCGTCGGCCGGCGCCGTCACCACCATGACCCACCACATCCTCGTGGTGAAGCCCAAGGACAAGGCGCCGATCACCAACGCGATCGCCGCCCGCAAGGGCCGCACGATCATCTTCGTCCGCACCCAGATGGGCGCCGACCGCGTCGCCGAGCAGCTGATCGAGGCCGGCGTGAAGGCCGACGCGCTGCACGGCGGCATGACCCAGGGCGCCCGCACCCGCGTCCTCGGCGACTTCAAGGACGGCTACGTCAACGTCGTCGTCGCCACCGACGTCGCCGCCCGCGGCATCCACGTCGACGGCATCGACCTGGTCCTCAACGTGGACCCGGCCGGCGACCACAAGGACTACCTGCACCGCTCCGGCCGCACCGCGCGGGCCGGCCGCTCCGGCACCGTCGTCACCCTGGTGCTGCCGCACCAGCGTCGGGGCGTCTTCCGCCTGATGGAGGACGCGGGCGTCGACGCCAGCCGCCACATCCTGGACCACGCCTTCGACGCCGAGGTCGCCCGGATCACCGGCGCCCGCTCGCTCACCGAGGTGCAGGCCGAGAGCGCCGCGAACATCGCCGGTGCCGCCGAGCGCGAGCTCGCCGACATGACCCGCCAGCTGGAGCGGGCCCAGCGCCGCGCCACCGAGCTGCGCGAGGAGGCCGACCGCCTGGCCGCCCGTGCGGCGCGCGAGCGGGCCGAGCTGGGCATCGAGGACGAGGCCCCGGCCGCCGAGGAGGCGGGCGAGCAGGCCGCGACCGAGGCCCCGGCCGCCGCCGAGGCCCCCGCGGCCGCGCCGCAGACGGAGGAGCGCGCTCCGTCGTACCGTGAGGCGCGCACCGAGCGTCCGGCCTTCGCGCGTGACCGCGACCGGGACCGTGACCGCGACCGGGACCGTGACGACCGCCGTTCGGGCGGCTTCAACCGGGACCGTGACGACCGTCGTTCCGGTGGCTTCGGTGGCGGCCGTGACCGCGACGAGCGCCGCTCGGGCGGCTTCGACCGTGACGAGCGCCGCTCCGGCGGCTTCAACCGGGACCGTGACGACCGTCGTTCCGGTGGCTTCGGCGGTGGCCGTGACCGCGATGACCGCCGCTCCGGTGGCTTCGACCGTGACGAGCGCCGCTCCGGCGGCTTCAACCGCGACCGCGGTGGCTTCGGTGGCGGCCGTGACCGTGACGAGCGCCGCTCGGGCGGCTTCGACCGTGACGACCGTCGTTCGGGCGGCTTCAACCGGGACCGTGACGACCGCGGCGGCCGCTCCTTCGGTGACCGTCCGGCCCGCTCCTTCGGCGACCGCCCGTCCTTCGGCGACCGCCCGTCCTTCGGCGACCGCCCGTCCTTCGGCCGGGACCGTGACGAGCGCGGCGGCAGCAGCCGTCCGTTCTCGCGCCGCGACGACCACCGCTCCGGCGGCCGTCCGCAGGCCGACCGCGGTGGCTTCAACCGGGACCGTGGCGGCTTCGACCGCGACCGCGGTGGCTTCGGCGGCCGCGACGACCGCAAGCCGCGCTGGAAGAACTGACGTCGTACGGCCGGTGGTTGACCGCCGGCCGCACTGACTGACCGGCCACACGAAGGGCCCGCTCCGTCCCCCGGAGCGGGCCCTTCGTGTTCCCCCGATACCCCCCGACACCTCCGTGTGCACGCCCCCCGAGGTGTTGTTCTGGAAGTGAGAATAACCTGTGGCGCGGCACGGCGGTAGTCCCGTAGCGTCACGGACATGAGCAGCAGACTGCATGACGTGGCTCGGGTGAACGAGGAGATCGCCGAGCGGGCGAGCTACCGGACGGCCGACGGCGAACTCGTGCCGGTGGGGGAGCAGTTGACGGCGGCGAAGGCGGGCACCGTGTCGTACGCGCCGCAGGCGCTGGACGAGTTGCTGGCTTCCGGGGAGCCGGGGCCGGGCCCGGCCGCCGGGCGGATCGAGGTGACGGCCGAGGGGAGCATCGAGGCCGCCCGGCGGCTGGTCGCGGCCGGTGCCGGGCCGGTCGGGGTGCTGAACTTCGCCTCCGCGCGCAACCCCGGCGGCGGCTACCTGCGCGGCGCCCGCGCCCAGGAGGAGGACCTGTGCCGCAGCGCGCTGCTGTACTCCTGCCTGCTGGAGGCGCCCGACTACTACGAGGCGCACCGGGCCTCGACCGACCTGCGGTACAGCCACCGGGTGATCGTCTCGCCGGACGTCCCGGTGATCCGGGACGGGCGCGGGGCCCTGCTGGCCCGGCCGTACCCGGTCACCTTCCTGACCTCGCCCGCGCCCAACGCCGGTCAGCTGGAACGGCGCTCGCCCGGTACGGACGTCCGCGGGGTGCTCGCCGAGCGGGCCGTCCGGGTACTCGCGGCGGCGGCCCGGCACGAGGTCCGCGCCCTGGTGCTCGGCGCCTGGGGCTGCGGGGTGTTCCGCAACGACCCGGCCGAGGTCGCCGAGGCCTTCGAGGGTGCGCTGGCCCGGTACGGGGCCGCCTTCGAGCGGGTGGTGTTCGCGGTCTGGGACCGCTCACCGGTCTCGGCGAACCGGGCGGCCTTCGAGGCCCGGTTCGGTGCGGCGGTCCGGTAGGCGCGGGCCGACTACCGCTTGCGGGCGGCCAGCACCGTCGCGGCCGTGGAGGCGGCCGCGACCACACCGGTGACCGCGAAGACGGACGGCCAGGCGCCGATCCGCTTCGCCAGCGGATGCGAGCCGCCGAAGGCCGCCACGTACAGGCCGGTCAGCGCCGCCGCAGTGGCCGTGCCCGCGCTCCGGCGCCACTGCGCGGCCGCCCCGGCACCCGCCACCGCCAGCACCGCGCCGCCCAGTTCGCGCCGGCCGCTCCAGCGGGCGACGCCGTAACCGCCGACCAGACCGCTCGCCGCGGTCAGTGCCGCGGGCGCGGCGGCCGGGAGCACGTTCGGGACCTTCGCCATCGTCGACTCCACTCGTCACTCGTCACTCGTAACGGCCGCGGCCGGAGGGGCGGCTCGGTTTCCGACCCTAACCCGGCGAACGCGGCGGCCGGCCGGGGCCTCCTACCCGAAGGCCCCCACCACCGACATCCCCGGCACCATCCGGGCCAGCAGCCGCGCCGCCTCCGCCGGGTCGAGCACCCGCTCCAGCCGCAGGTCGCCCGGGATCTCCTGGATGAGCCGCCCGGCCGACCAGGTGCGCTCGTACGGCAGCGGCTCCAGCACCAGGGTGCGCACCCCGTCCAGCACCGGGATGTCGTCGGGCGTCCCCTCGTTCCAGAGCCAGGAGCCGTCCGGCGCGACCAGGTTGAAGGCGCCGGTCGCGATCAGCCGGCGGCCGTCCAGGAACTCGGTCCGGGCCAGCGCCACCACCTCAGGGTCCTGCGGGGCTCCGGGCAGGTGGCCGCCGCCGATCAGCAGGTCGGCGAGCAGGGTGTGCAGCTGGAAGGTGTCGCTCAGGCCGCTCATCCGCAGCAGGTAGCCGGTGCCGGTGGGGCGGTCGAGCACCAGCAGCGGCTCGTCGTCGAGCACCTGCGCCAGGTGGGCCAGGCCCTTGAGGTCGTGCTGCCCGCCCTCGTACCGGCCCGCCAGCTCCAGCAGCACGGCCGTGACGCCCGAGGCGCGGGCCTCGGCCCGGACCGACGCGTGCGCGTAGACCGCCCAGGCGGCCTGCTGCCACAGGTGCAGCGTCCACCAGGCGGCCACGGCCAGGTGAGCGTTCCACTCGTCGAGGTGAGCCGGGTCCTCGATCCGGGCGTGGGCCTCGGCCGGATCGCCCTCCTCCCAGTCGGGCAGCGGGCCGCCACCCGTCTGCGCCCAGCGCTCGACGAGCCGCTGCGCGCCGGTCAGCGCCCCGCGCAGGCCGGCCAGCACCGGGCCGGAGCAGGCCACCGGGTCGGCGCCGTACTCCACGCAGGCGCCCGTGATCATGGCCAGGTGGGCCCGGGGGAACGGCGGGGCGTCCGGCAGCAGCGCGGCCAGCCGGGGTCCGGCCGCCCGCCGTTCGGCCGGCTCGGCGGGGCCGAACAGTCCGCCGACCAGGCCCAGGGCCGGGCCGAAGCGCTCGTCGTCCCCGGCCGCGACCACCGCCTCCAACTCGGCCACCGCGTCGAGGAGGGTGGGCTGCTGACGCTGTGGCGGAAGCTGACCATGGGTCTGTTCGGGGATCGGCCCGGGGATCTGCTGCGGGTTCCGCTCGGGGTTCTGCTCGGTGGACATCCGCCGCAGCATAGGCGGCGGAGTCCGTCCGTCGGAAACGCCCCCGGGCTCCGGTTCGGTGACGGGATACTCGCGCGGTGACCGCGTCCCCTGTTTCCCCTGAATCTCCTGATGCTTCTGATGCTTCTGATGCCCGGGATCCCGAGGAGTTCTCGGAGCCCGCTCTGAAGGTGGCGCCGCTGGAACTCTTCCTGGACCTCGTCTTCGTCTTCACCATCACCCAGCTCACCGGCAGCCTGGTCCACCACCTCACCCTCGGCGGCTTCGCCCAGGTGCTGGTGATGCTGGGGCTGATCTGGTGGATGTACGACGCCTTCATCTGGCTGACCAACGCGCTGCCACCGCGCACCCACGGGCGGGGCGGGCTGCTGATGCTGGCGATGGGCGCCTTCCTGGTGATCTCGCTGTCCGTCCCGCACGCCTTCGAGGGCGGCGGTGCCGCCTTCGGCTGGGCGTACCTGGTGGTGGTCGCCCTGCACACCGGGATGTTCATCGTCGCCGAGGTGACACCTGCCGCGGTGCTGCGGATGGGCGCGTCCAACCTGGTCGTCGGCGCCCTGGTGGTGACCGGCGGATACCTCACCGGGACGCTCCAACTCGTTTTCTGGACAGCGGCGTTCGCGATGCAGTTCGTCACCCCGCGGGTGGCCCGACTGCTCGAGTTCCGGCTACGCGCGGACCACTTCGTGGAACGGCACGGACTGATCATGATCATCGCCTTCGGCGAGTCGGTGATCGCCGTCGGCGTCGGCGCCGGGACGACCGAGCTCGGGCCCGCGCTGATCGCGGTCGCGCTGCTCAGCCTGACCGTCTGCGTCGGCCTCTGGTGGGCGTACTTCGGATACGACGACGACGCGCACGCCGAGCACCGCATGGCCGCGCTGCCCTCCGCCGAGCGCAACCGGACCGCGGTCACCGTCTACTACCTCGGCCACTTCGGGCTGCTGCTCGGCGTGCTGCTGTTCGCCGCCGGGGTGAAGTCGGCGGTCGCCCACCCCGACGCGGCGATCACCCTCCCGCAGGCCCTCGCGCTGGCCGGGGGCATCGCGCTGTACCTGGTGGTGAACACCGCCGTGCGCCGCTTCTTCGGCCTGCGCCCCCACCTGCCCCGGCTGATCGGCGCCGCCGCGGTCCTGGCGACCGTCCCGCTGGGCACCGCGGTCTCGGCGCTGGACCAGGTGGGCGCCGTGGTGGCGGTGCTGGCCGCTGTATTCGGGTACGAGTCCGCCTGTCGGCGCCCGGTGGGAGACTTCGGACATGACTGACCGAGCGAGTGACCGAGCGACTGACCGAGCGACTGACCGAGCGACTGACAGCGCGAGTGACGGCGCGGCCGACCTCGCGATCACCGACGGCCGCTACCGGATCCGCAACGTCGGCAGCGGCCTGCTGCTGGAGGTCGCCGGAGGCTCCCGGCGCAGCGGCGCCCGCGTCCGCGTGGGCGCGGAGGACGGCTCCGACGCCCAGCTCTGGCAGCTCACCGCCGTGCACCCGGGCGGCGCGCTGTTCCACATCGAGAGCGCCGCCGGCGGCAAGCGCCTGGACGTCACCGGCGCCTCCCCGGACGACGGCGTCCCGATCCAGCTGTGGTCCGCCAACGCCTTCGGCGCCCAGGAGTGGCTGCTGGAGGCCCACGTCGACGCGCCGGGGACGTACACCGTCACCAGCTTCATCAGCGGCAAGCCGCTGACCGCCCCGGCGGAGCCGGACGCGGGCGTCCAGCAGTGGGAGGACGTCGACGCACCGACCCAGTGGTGGCGCTTCGAGCGCTGGTAATCGGTAGTCGGTGGGGCCCTCTGCGGTCAGACCGAGAGGTTGGCGCGCAGGGCGTCCAGCTCGGCCTCGGTGACGCCGTGGGCGTGGAGGTAGGCCGGGACGGTGCCGTGGTGGGTGCGGATCCAGCCGAGGGAGGAGGCGATGAGCTCGGCGCTGACCGGGCGGGAGACCCGCTCGGAGCCGGTCTCGTCGACGTACGGGACGGGGCCCTGGTCCAGGCCGAGGCCGAGGTTGGACAGCAGGAAGTCGGCGGCGATGTCGGCGTCGGAGGCGCCCAGCAGGGACTGCAGGACGGCGATGGTGAGCCCGGTGCGGTCCTTGCCGACCGCGCAGTGCACGAGCACCGGCAGCGCCGCCGGGTCGGTCAGGTGCCGGATGAGCGCGGCGAGCGAGGGGCCGGCGGTCTCCGGCATGAAGATGTAGAGGTCGGCCTGGTCCTCGGGCCAGGGCCGGTCCACGTCCTCGCGCTTGGCGGGCAGGGTCGGCAGGTTGAGGGTCTCGTGGTCGAGGCCGTGCCACTGGTCCGGCCAGACCTCCAGCTCGACCGGGCTGCGCAGGTCGATCACCGTGCGCAGGCCGAGGTCCTTGAGCTTCCGGGCGCCCTCCTCGGTGAGCGTGTGGAAGGACCCGGAGCGGTACAGCACGCCCGGGCGGAGGGCGCCGATCCCGCCCGCGTCACGGAAGTTGCGCACACCGGGGATGTCGATGAAGGCGTCGGTCATGGCCTCCACCGTACGGGCGAGGACGGATCGGCGGAAGGAAACCGGAGGGGACCGTCCGCTGAAGCCCCGCCCCCTGGAAACCGCCGAACCGCCGAGTCCCGCCCCCTGGGAACCGCAAGCCGGTCTGCCCGGCGGGGGCCTCAGCGGCCCCCGGCGACCTCCAGGAACGCCCCCGTGGTGTACGAGGCGGCCGGGGAGAGCAGGAACAGGATCGCCTCGGCGACCTCCTCCGGCTGCCCGCCGCGCCGCATCGGCAGGTTCGGCGCGACCCGCTCGACCCGCCCGGGCTCGCCGCCGAGCGCGTGGATGTCGGTGTGGATCAGGCCCGGGCGGACGCAGTTGACCCGGATGCCCTCGGCGGCGACCTCCAGTGCCAGCCCGCGGGTCATCGAGTCCACCGCGCCCTTGGCGGCCGCGTAGTCGACGTACTCGTTCGGCGAGCCGATCCGGGAGGCGGCCGAGCCGACGTTGACGATCGCGCCGCCGCGCCCGCCGTAGCGGGTGGACATCCGGCGGACGGCCTGGGCGGCGCACAGGAACGGGCCGGTGATGTTGGCGGCCCAGATCCGGTTCAGCCGGTCCTCGTCGATGTCCTCCAGTCGGCACTGCTTCTCCAGCGTGCCCGCGTTGTTCACCAGTCCGGTGAGCTCCCCGAGTTCGGTGTCCACGGTGGTGAACAGCCGCTCCACCTCGGCGGTGCGGGTGACGTCGGCCCGGACGGCGAGGGCGGTGCCGCCCTCGGCCCGGATCGCGTCCACCACGGCCGCCGCCGAGGCCTCGTCCGTACGGTAGTTGACGCAGACCCGGTAGCCGCGGCGGGCGGCCAGCAGGGCGGTGGCGGCGCCGATGCCGCGGCCGGCGCCGGTGACGATCAGGACTTCGTCGGTGGTGGTCGACATGATCGGTACGCTACCCGGCAGCTCAGCCGCGGGCACCCGGGGACGCCGCCCGCAGCGCCGCGATCCTCGGCGCCCGGCTCTTCGGCGAGTCCAGGCTGAAGCCGCGGGCGTCGCCGAGCTCGTCCCGGACGAAGGCCGAGGTCCGGGCGACCGCCTCGCGCAGCGCGTCGTCGGGCGGGACGAACAGCTGGTGGACGATCTCGGCGCGTTCGGTGTCGTACTCCCACAGCCCGACGATCCGGCCGCGGTCGAGCACCAGGTGGGTCTGCGGGTCGGTCTCGCAGCCGAAGGTGCGTCCGGCCCTTCCGGCCGGCAGCGGGCGGGCCGCGTCGGCGGGGTCGAGCAGCCGGGGCAGGTCGCGGTGCAGCAGGTGGATGCCGTCGATGCCGGCCAGCAGGGTGTAGTGCGGATCCTTCGGCACCTCGAACCCCGCGAACTCCTCGGCGAGTTCGGGCGGCAGCAGGAGATCGGAGCCGGGTGCGAGCGGGACCGGTCCGGCCTCGGCGACGGCCCGTCTGGCGGTGGCGGCGGTGAAGCCGGAGAACCAGCGGAAGTGCTTGAGGGTGGCCGGGCCGGCCCAGGAGAAGTAGCGGCGGGCGAGGTCGACGGCGTCGCCGCGGACCGGCTGGTCCCAGCCGACGTAGCCGTAACGCTGTTGGTCCAGACGGCCGTTGACCGGCACCCGGCGGATCCGCCCGCGCGACTGCATCAGCCCGAGGGCGAGCGGCAGGGTGGTCGCCAGTCCGCGCTTGCGGCCCGCCTCGCCGAGCGGGCGGACCGCGTCGCCGACCGCCTCCCGGATCGTGGTCGGGTCCAGCGGCCGGTCCGCGGTCAGCACCCGTTCGACGGCCAGGCAGAGTTGTTCGACCTCGTCCCTGGTGACCCCCAGGTGCTTCTGGGCCGCGGCCAGTTCACCCGCCGGGGCGGCCGCGCCGGCCGCCAGGCCGAGCGCGAAGTCGGCGGCCGGCAGTACGTACGTACAGCCGCGCGCGGACGGCAGCTCGTGCACCTCCAGGGCGGCCACCGCCGCATCCACCGCCGCCCGGCCGAGCCCGGCCCGGGCGAACAGGCCCAGGTACGGGGCCGCGCCGCCCACCGAGCGGGCCCAGCCGGTGGCGGCCAGCACCTCGGCGGCGGACACCCCGGTGCGCGGGCGGTCCAGCCACTGCCGGTGCGACCACCAGGCCCGCAGCTTCTCGACGTCGGCGGCTTGCCGGTGGGGATCGTGCTCCATGGGGCCAGTATCGGCGGCCGGGCGGACCCCGGACCGGAAATCGCTCGCTCGGCGCGGCCGGTTCCGGAGAGGATTCCGGAGCGGGTGCGGTAGCCGCCCGTCCGTTCGAGAGGAGTCCGTCCGTGTCCGCCACGCCCGGCACCGTCCTGCTGTCCGGCATCGTCGGCTCCACCGCGTACGGCTTCGCCCACGCCGGCTCGGACGTCGACCGGCTGGGCCTGTTCGCCACCCCCACCGAGGAGTTGCACGGCCTGCACCGCCCGGCCGAGTCGCACGTCACCACCGCGCCGGACGTCACCCTGCACGAGGCCGCCAAGTGGTGCCGCCTGGCGCTGTCCTGCAACCCGACCGCCTCCGAACTCGTCTGGCTGCCGGAGGACCTGTACGAGACCGTGACCCCGCTCGGTCGCGAACTGGTCGGGATCCGCTCGACGTTCCTCAGCGGGCCGGCCGTCCGCAAGGCCTATCTCGGTTACGCCGACCAGCAGTTCCGCAAACTGCTGACCCGCGACACCGGGGACCCGGTCACCCGCCGCCGGGCCGCCAAGCACGCCAGGCACCTGGTCCGGCTGGTCGAACAGGCCGTCCGGCTGCACGAGAGCGGCCACCACCTGATCCGGCTGTCCGACCCCGAGCACGTCCGTGACCTCGGCGAACGCATCGCCGACCGCCCGGATACCGCCGAATCCCTGCTCGCCGACGCCGCCGAACGTCTCGCCCGCCCCGGCGTCCTGCCCGTCACCCCCGACCCACGCCCCGTCGAAGCCTGGCTCCGCCGCGTCCGTGCCGCCCACTACACCCCGCCTCAAGCCCTGCCCCAGGAACCCGGCGCGTCCACCCAATCCACTGGCGGAGCCCTGGGCCCCACCGGGTAGGATCGCCGTGGCCCTCCCCACCCGGGACCTCCGGGATCCAGCCGGGGCAAAGGGCCGCGGGCCACTAGCTCAATTGGCAGAGCTGCGGACTTTTAATCCGTAGGTTCAGGGTTCGAGCCCCTGGTGGCCCACTCTTCCCGGAGGCGTTCTCACCTTCGCTGACCCGCGACTCAGCGCCCTGACCCGGTTTTGCCGGTCAGGGCGTTTTCGCTTTCCCGGGTGCGGGTGGGTCCGACGGTAGCGTGATCGTGGAGTGCCGCAGCGTCTCAAGGGACGAGACCCTTCGAGTGAAGAAGCGGAGCAAGGCCGCCTGATTGGCGGTTCGCTGGCTGCCGGGGAGTTTTCCAGACCATACGTTCAACTCCGGCGCTCACAGCGGCGGCGCTGGTGCGCAGAGTTCGTCCACACCTGTCACGGACAAAGCCAGGAGGAACAGTCATGCGCCTGACCCGCTGCGCTCTCGCTGCCGCAACGGTGGCGGCCTCCGCCTCGGCCTTCGGCCTGCCCCTCTTCCTCATGGACCGGACGTCCCACGGTTCCGATGCCACGCGGGTCCGCATGGTCGGCGCCTCCGGTACGTCGCTGGGCAAGGCCGAATCGTCCTGGCCACTCTCCACGAATCCGGGCCCGCAGGAATCAGTGCGCCCCTGTCACAGCTACGGCGGCCCCTACTGCGGCTGGGTGGGAGCGTACTGGGGCGGCTGTGACCGGGAGTGGGGTCTGAGCTACGGAATCAAGAACCCTGACCGGATCTGCCCCCACGACCCCCGCCCGAGCGCCTCGGCCACGTCGGACTCCACCGAGAGCAGCAGTTCCTCCTGACCGGTCCCGCCGGGAGACCGGCCGTTCGCTATCCGTACGGCTGGGTCGGCGGCACATCAGGCTCCTGACGTGATGCGGCGTCACGGGCCGAAGGTGCTGCCGGGTCCTGTTCCGGCCGGGTAGCACGCTGCCGACGGCGTCGGCGAAGCCAGGCCGTAGCCAGCGCCCCTAGAGTCAGCAGCAAGCCGCCCGCCGCGATCCCGATGCGCTTCGCGCTCAGACGACCAACGCTCCTGACGGCAGCCGTACCACCAGGCGGAAGAGGGAGGTTGGTGCCCCCGGAGGCGAGAGCCTCCGGCGCGGGCCGGCCGTTTTGACGCTGGTCCCCTTCCCGGGGTGACGGGGAGCCGGACGCCTGGGGCGACGGGGTGCCGGACGAGCCGCCTCCGTCGGCAGCCGCACCATCATGCGGATGGGCCTCGTCATCGCGGTCACCGTCGTTGTGGCGGTGGTCGTCGTCGTAGTAGTCGTCGACGCAGTGGGCGGCTGCGAAGAAGAAGGATCGCTCGTGGCGGCCGAAGGTCTTCACCACGAAGACCGGGTGCTCCCGGAAAAAGCCACGAATCTGGAACTGATACTGGCCGCTGGTGTTGGTGGGATAGTCCACGTTCAGATATGTCGCAACAGTAAAGCTGTCCCATGGCGCGTCCGGCGGCGAGGACGAGGACGGCGGGTTCCCCTGGAGAACGAGAGCCTCCGGCCCGCGCCGGCTGTTGGTCAGAATCGCCCTGAGGGTTCTGTCGATGAGCACGACGCGGCGGGGGCTGAAGCAGTGGCGCCAGGGATTGTGGTGATGGTGGCGCCCTTCCCCCTCTCCTTCCCCGTCCCCTTCCTGGGACCACGGGGAGCCGGGCGCGTGCCGGGTGGACGCCTGCGCGGCGACACCTGCAGGCGCGGACGCGAGGGCGAGAGCCGCACCCGCCAGCGACGCTGCAACCCAGGGCCGAAGACTCATCCGATGACCTCCATGGGTGGCGGACGCGGGCAACCGCCGGCTGGGCGACACAGTCGAGTGTCAGAAGAAGTTAAGAGGGCCCGACTCATCACATCGTGAACATCCTCGGGGAGCCGCACCCTTGTCACTCAGCCGCAGCAGTTTCGTGCCCCTGGTGGCCCATGCGATGGAACCGCGCCTGACCTGGGCGTTCTCCCTTCGGGGAGGACGCCCTTCGTCGCCTTCGGGGCGTGGGGAGGTGCCCCGGCGGGAGTGAGTGACGTGGGCTCAACTATCTTGATGGCATGGGACCTTTGAAGCCAGATGTTGCCCAGCTGGTCGTTGGACTTGTCTGTTTCTTTCTGATATTCGGGGTTCTCGGGGCGCTGCTGCTTCCGCGCATCGAGAAGACCCTGGCGGAGCGCCGGGACGCCACCGAGGGTGGTGTCGAGCGGGCGGAGGCGGCGCGGGCGGAGGCCCGGCGCGTGTACGAGGAGTTCCAGGGGGAGCTCTCCGCGGCGCGGCACGAGGCGGCGCTGATCCGGCAGACCGCCACCGAGGAGGGGGCCGCGCTGATCGCGCGGCTGCGGGCCGAGGGGCAGCAGCTGCGGGACCGGATGCTGGCGGAGGCGAAGGTCCAGCTGGAGGCCGACCGGGTGCTGGCCGAGGCCGAGCTGCGGGAGGACGTGGCCCGGCTGGCCGGCGAGCTCGCGGGCCGGGTCATCGGCGAGCCGGTCGCCGAGCTGCCGCGCACGCGGGCGATCGCCGATGAGTTCTTCGCCGAGCACGACGCGAAGGCGGGCGCGCGCGGCTGAGGTCCCGCACCTGTCGTACTTCCCCTCCAACGGGTTCGGGCCCTGGTCGGTGGCACAGCCACCGACCAGGGCCCGAACCGTTCGCGGTCAGCTCTCGGTCGCGAGGGCACGGGCACGGGCGGGGGTGCGCGGGGCCGGGGCCGGGGGCTTTGGTGACCGCGGATGGCGGGAACGCCTGGCGCGCCAGCTCTGCCAAACTCCGTCAGATCGCGCGCCTGACCGAAAGGCGGCCGCCCCGACTCCGGCACCCCGCGGACCATGACGGATGTCATGTCGGACGGGTGCCCGCCGACACTGACGCGGCCTCAGGGCCCGGCCGTAGCGTAGTGGTCATGGAGATCACGAGGAGCACCTCGACCCCGGCCCGTCGCACCGAGTGGAGCGTCGCCCTGCTGGGCGGCCTGAAGCACCGGGGCGAGTTCGAGGCCCGCGAGCGCACGGTGCACGTCGCCGCGGTCGGCGGCGCCAAGCTCGACCACACCGAGGCCGCGCTTCCCGCCGCCCCGACCCACCTGGTCAAGGCGGCCCTGGTCGGCGGTGCGGAGCTGGCCTACCCCGGGGGCGCCTCGGCCGAGGTGGACGCCTTCTCGGTCTTCGGCGGCGTCGACCTGACCGTCCCGGCCGGCACCACGGTCGAGGTGAGCGGCTTCTCCCTGCTCGGCGGCCGCAGCAAGGGCGTGACCGGCGAGCCCGGCGGCCCGGTGGTCAAGGTCCGCTCCTACTCGCTGGTCGGCGGCGTCAAGGTGCGCCAGGGCGCCTGACCGTTCCGGCCGGGGCCGGTCCAGAGCTCTGCCGGAGCGGTCCGATCGGTTCCCGGAGCGGTTCGACAACGGTCGCTGTGGCTGGGTTCTGGACCGACGAACCGGGCACCCCCGTGGCCCCCGTGACGGGCGACCCGGCGGCCAATCCGCCCATGCGGGGCCCCGAGGTCGAGGCCCAGTCCGACGGCGGGATCCCCTGCGTCTTCCAGGCGGCGCGGGCCTGTCCGAATTGGGCGGTTTCAGGTGATATGTCGGCAAATCGCCGTGTGGTGCCGGGGGTTGTAGGTGTACCTGAGGGCTGTGATCGTCTTTGCTCTCAATATGATCGGAAGCCACGATGGTCGGTCTGTACCGACCCTCGTACGTGCAACCTGGGAGGGGCCTCGTCCGTCTCTTCTGTGTGCGGTGCGCCAGATCGTCCGGGGCGTCGCTTCCGTCGGTGAAAGGTACGCGCATGTCAGGTCGGAAGGGCGAGAGCCCGGCTCGGGGCGAGGACGTGCCCACGACGGAAGGCGCTACGGGCTCCGTGCCCGGGCCGCGCAGCGGCGGCCGGGCGGAGGCCCGCCGGGCCGCGCAGGGCAAGGGCGGCGGCGGTTCCGGGGCCGCGGGCGGCGGCCGGGCGGCGGCGCGCAAGAACGCCAAGCCCAAGAAGAACGTGAAGAAGATCGTCGCCTGGTCGGCGGCGGGCGTGCTGGTGCTGATCGCGGGCACCGGCGGCGCGATCTA
The DNA here is from genome assembly GCF_055560875.1 of Kitasatospora sp. NPDC023118. Taxonomy (NCBI): domain Bacteria; kingdom Bacillati; phylum Actinomycetota; class Actinomycetes; order Kitasatosporales; family Streptomycetaceae; genus Kitasatospora; species Kitasatospora sp. NPDC023118. The sequence continues at coordinate 52,375 of NZ_JBVHHW010000003.1, read as the reverse complement.
CTTCAAGCTCAACGCCAACATCAAGTCCTTCGACGCGGACGCGATTTCCACCGACCGCCCGCCGGAGGCCAAGGCTGACGCGGACGGCAACAAGCCGGTCAATGTGCTGCTGATCGGCTCCGACAGCCGGGGCGGCAACAACTCCGACCTCGGCGGCGGCGAGGACGGCGGCGCCCGCTCGGACACCACGATCCTGCTGCACGTCTACGCCGATCACAAGCACGCCGTGGGCATCTCGATCCCGCGCAACACGATCGTCCCGATCCCGCCGTGCAAGCTGCCCAACGGCAAGTGGACCAAGGGCGGCAACGACCTGTTCAACGCCGCCTTCTCGGTCGGCGGCAGCGACAACGGCAACCCTGCCTGCACCCAGAACACCGTGGAGAAGGTCACCGGCATCCGGGTCGACCACACCATGGTGGTCGACTTCAACGGCTTCGCCGCGATGACCAAGGCCGTCAACGGCGTGGACATATGCCTGCCGAAGCCGATCTACGAGGGCGACATCAACCCCAACCTGCACAAGAAGGGCGACCTCGTCCTGCCGCAGGGCAAGCAGACCGTGGACGGCCAGAAGGCGCTCGACTACGTGCGACTGCGGCACGGCATCGGCGACGGCTCCGACATCGGTCGGATGAAGCGCCAGCAGGCCTTCATGAGCTCGCTCGCCACCAAGATGAAGAAGGAGGGGCTGAGCCCCACCAGCCTGCTGCCGCTGGCCGACGCGGCGACCAAGTCGCTGACCGTCGACCCGGGGCTGGACTCCGCGGACAAGCTGCTCTCCTTCGGCCTGTCGCTGAAGAACATCGACATGCACGACCTCAAGTTCGTCACCGCGCCCTGGCGCTACCGCACCCAGGACGCCAACATCGACCTGGTCCAGCCGGACGCCAACAAGCTCTGGGAGACCCTCAAGGCCGACCAGACCATCGACGGCCAGAACGCCACCGGCCAGCAGCCGGACGCCCCCGCCAGCACGAGCGCCGCGCCGTCGCAGGCCGCGCCCAGCACCCCGCCCGCCCCGGCCGGGGACGCCACCAACTCCGCGATCAAGGTGGCGGTCTACAACGGGACGACCGTCAACGGCCTGGCCGGCAAGGCGACCGATCAGCTGAAGGCCGCCAAGTTCACCGCCAGCACGGCGGGCCAGGCGGCGAGCACCAAGCAGAAGACCACCACGATCGAGTACAGCTCCAGCCAGAAGGCGAACGCCGAGAAGGTCGCCGCGCTGTTCCCGGGCGCCAGCCTGGAGCCCAGCAGCGCGCGGGGCATCTCGGTGATCGTCGGCCAGGACTTCGCGGCGGCCGCGGGCCTCGCGCCCGGCGGGACGGCCTCCGCCACCACGCCCGGCACCCCGACGCCCCCGCAGCCGCTGCCGACCACCGTCACCAACGACGCCCGCTCGGCCGACGACGACATCTGCGCGAACACCACCTACGGCAGCGGCGGCTGACCGCCACCACCGGACGGCGCGGGCACGACCCCCGGGACCGGCGCCCTCCGGGGCGCGTGGGCCCGGGGGTCGTGCCATGGTGGGCCTGGGGCCTGTGCGCCCCGGGAGGGGACCACCACGGCACCGAAAGGCGGACCCCATGCCCGAGATCGCCATGCAGATCGACATCGCCGCGCCCCGGGACGTCGTCCTCGCCGCGCTCAACACCCACGACGGGCTGACCAGCTGGTGGACGACCGCCGTGGACCGCGAGGACGACGTGCTGCTCTTCGACTTCCCCGGCGTCCCCGAGCCCTTCCGGCTGCGCCGCGAGCGGGCCGACCTGGAGCGGGTGGTGTGGGCCAACGCCGGGGCCTTCCCGCCGCACTGGGCGGGCACCTGGATCAGCTGGGACCTCGCCGACCAGCCCGACGAGCCCGAGCGCACCCGGCTGCTGTTCCGGCACGGCGGCTGGCAGCCGGGCAGCGAGGAGGGCGTGCCGATGGTGGCCGGCACCTGGGCCGAACTGCTGGTCCGGCTCAAGGACTACGCGCAGAGCGGCAAGGTGCAGCCGTACTTCGTCACCGCCAAGCGGCACGATCCCGAGTGAGCCCCGGTGGCCGGTCCGTGCGCCGGTCCGTGGGCCGGTCCGTGTGCCAGCCCGTGCGCCGGTCCGTGCGCCAGCCCGGGCACCGGTCGGTGCACCGGTAACGGCACCCGTCGAGGCGTTGGTCGCCCGCCAGGGCGCCGTCCGGTGGCGAGAACGCGTCGGCGGGCCGAAGGTGGGCGGTGTACCGCCGTCGTACCGCCGTCCGCGCGGACGGCGGTACCGGTCCCGGCCGGGCCGCCGCCCGACCGACACACCACAGCCGGCCACCACCGCCTCCGGGAGGCCCAACGATGCCCGTAGTGACCGATCCGTACAAGCCCGGCACCCCGTGCTGGATCGACCTGATGGCGAGCGACCAGCAGGCCGCGCTCGACTTCTACCGCGACCTGTTCGGCTGGCAGGGCGAGATCGGCCCGGCCGAGTTCGGCGGCTACGCCGTGTGCACGCTCAACGACCGCCCGGTCGCCGGGATCATGGCGCAGTCCGCGCCCGAGGGCCAGCCGGTGCCGCCCGTCGCCTGGACCACGTACCTCGCCTCGGACGACGCCGACCAGGCCAACCGGTCCATCGCCGCGGCCGGCGGCACGATCCTCTACGAGCCGATGGACGTCGGCACGATCGGCCGGATGATGGTCGCCGCCGACCCGACCGGCGCGGTGTTCGGCGTCTGGCAGGCGATGGACTTCATCGGCGCGGGCGTGGTCAACGAGCCCGGCGCGCTGGTCTGGAACGAGCTCAACACCACCGACACCGACGCGGCCGGCCGCTTCTACCAGCTGGCGCTCGGGCTGCGCCCGGCCACCATCCAGGGCATGGACGGCTGCTTCTCGCTGAACGTCGGCGACCGCACCGTCGGCGGTATGCAGAAGATCCCCGGGTACCTGGGGGCCGGCACGCCCTCGCACTGGATGACGTACTTCTCGGTGGACGACACCGACTCCGTGGTGGACGCCCTGGTCAAGACCGGTGGTGCGGTGATCCAGCCGCCGTTCGACATGCAGTCCGGCCGGATGGCGGTGGTCCAGGACCCGCAGGGCGCGGTCTTCGCGGTGATCCAGTCGCCCGAGGCGCAGATGCCCGACTCCCCCTGATCCCGTGGTGGCAACCGGAAGCCGCCCTTCCCGCGACGCGCCGCCGGGAATGGGCGGCTTCCCCTCCTTCCCGGGTAAGACTGCACCCATGCTGGGGCTACCGGACGACATCCGCGCTTTCCTCTTCGACCTCGACGGGGTGCTCACCCAGACCGCCACGGTGCACGCTGCGGCCTGGAAGGGCACCTTCGACGCCTTCCTGCGCGCCGAAGCCGCCCGCACCGGCGGGCAGTTCGTCCCCTTCGACGCCGTCAACGACTACGACACCTACGTGGACGGCCGCCCGCGCCTCGACGGCACCCGGGCCTTCCTGCACAGCCGGGGCATCGACCTGCCCGAGGGGGCCGAGGACGACCCGCCGAACGCCCGTACCGTGCAGGGGATCAGCCGGGCCAAGAACGACACCGTGCTGCGGCTGATCCGTGAGCGGGGGGTCGAGCCCTACGAGGGCTCGGTCGCCTACGTGCACCGGCTGCGCGCGCTCGGACTGCCCAGCGCGGTGGTCTCCTCCAGTGCCAACTGCCGGGACGTGCTGCGCTCGGCGGGCATCCTGGAGCTGTTCGACGTGATCGTGGACGGCGTGGTCGCCAAGCAGCAGGGCCTGCCCGGCAAGCCCGCCCCCGACACCTACCTGTACGCCGCCCGCGAGCTCGGCGTCGACCCCGCGCACGCCGCCGTCTTCGAGGACGCGCTCGCCGGGGTCGCCTCCGGCCGGGCCGGCGGCTTCGGCGCGGTGGTCGGCGTCAACCGCACCGGGCAGGCCGCCGAACTGCGCCGCGACGGCGCCACCGTGGTCGTCGACGACCTTTCCGAACTGCTGGGGGGCGAGTCATGAGTCCTGCCGACAACTTCACGATCGACCCGTGGCAGATCACCGAGCACGGCCTGGACCTGACCGAGTTGGCCCGGGCCGAATCCGTCTTCGCCCTGTCCAACGGCCACATCGGCCTGCGCGCCAACCTGGACGAGGGCGAGCCGCACGGCCTGCCCGGCACCTACCTCAACGGCGTGTTCGAACTGCGCCCGCTCCCGTACGGCGAGGGCGGCTACGGCTACCCCGAGTCCAGCCAGAGCGTCATCAACGTCACCAACGGCAAGATCATCCGGCTGCTGGTGGACGACGAGCCCTTCGACCTGCGTTACGGGGAACTCCTCAGCCACAAGCGCTGGTTGGACTTCCGCGAGGGCATGCTGCACCGCGAGGCCGAATGGATGTCCCCGGCCGGGCGGACCATCCGGGTGCGCTCCACCCGACTCGTCTCGCTCACCCAGCGCGCCATCGCCGCCGTGGAGTACAGCGTCGAGGCGGTGGACGGGCCGGTGCGGATCGTGCTCCAGTCCGAGCTGGTCGCCAACGAGCAGCTGCCCGGCGGCCCCGAGGGCGACCCGCGCGCCGCCGCCGTCCTGGAGGCCCCGCTGCAGGCCGAGGCGCACCACGCCAGTGGCACCAAGGCCGTCCTGGTGCACCGCACCCGCTTCAGTGGCATCCGGGTCGCGGCCGGGATGGACCACGTCATCGAGGGCCCGGAGAGGCTCGACACCGTCGCCGAGGCCGGCTCCGACCAGTGCCGGATCAGTGTCACCACCGTGCTCGGGGCCGGGCAGAGGCTGCGGCTGCTCAAGTTCATGTCCTACGGCTGGTCCGGCACCCGCTCGCTGCCCGCCGTCCGGGACCAGGTGGAGGCCGCGCTGACCGCCGCCCGGTACACCGGCTGGGACGGTCTGGTCGCCGAACAGGCCGACTACCTCAAGGAGTTCTGGAAGACCAGCGACATCGAGATCGAGGGCGACGTCGAACTCCAGCAGGCCGTCCGGTTCGCCGTCTTCCACGTCCTGCAGGCCGGCGCCCGCAGCGAGGAACGCGCCATCCCCGCCAAGGGGTTGACCGGCCCCGGCTACGACGGGCACAGCTTCTGGGACACCGAGACCTTCGTCCTGCCGGTGCTCACCTACTGCCTGCCGAGCGCCGTCAACCAGGCCCTGCGCTGGCGGCACACCACCCTCCCGCTCGCCCGCGACCGGGCCGCCCAACTCGGCCTGACCGGCGCGGTGTTCCCCTGGCGCACGATCCGCGGCGAGGAGTGCTCCGGCTACTGGCCGGCCGGCACCGCGGCCTTCCACATCGGTGCCGACATCGCCGTCGCCGTCGCCCGCTACGTCCGGGCCACCGGGGACGAGGAGTTCGAGCGCGACTACGGCCTCGAACTCCTGGTGGAGACCGCCCGGATGTGGCGCTCGCTGGGCCACCACGACACCGCCGGGAGGTTCCGGATCGAGGGCGTCACCGGCCCCGACGAGTACAGCGCCGTCGCCGACAACAACGTCTTCACCAACCTGATGGCGCAGACGAACCTGCGCGCCGCCGCCGAGGCCGCCGTCCGCCACCCGCGCGAGGCCGGCGCCCTCGGCGTCGACACCGAGGAGACCGCCGCCTGGCGCGACGCCGCCGCCGCGATGTACATCCCGTACGACGCCGACCTCGGCGTCCACCCGCAGGCCGACGGCTTCACCCACCACCAGCTCTGGGACTTCGAGAACACCGCGCCGGAGAAGTACCCGCTGCTGCTGCACTTCCCGTACTTCGACCTGTACCGCAAGCAGGTGGTCAAGCAGGCCGACCTGGTGCTCGCCATGCAGGTGCGCGGCGACGCCTTCACCGACGAGCAGAAGGCCCGCAACTTCGCCTACTACGAGCGGCTGACCGTCCGCGACTCCTCGCTCTCCGCCTGCACCCAGGCCGTCATCGCCGCCGAGGTCGGCCAACTCGACCTCGCCTACGACTACACGGCGGAGGCGGCGTTGATGGACCTGCACGACCTCGGCGGCAACACCCGCGACGGCCTCCACATGGCCTCGCTCGCCGGCGCCTGCATCGCCCTGGTGGCCGGCTTCGGCGGCCTGCGCGACCACGGCGAGACGCTCGACTTCCGGCCCCGGCTGCCCTCCGGGCTGATGAAGCTCAGCTTCTCGCTGCTGGTGCGCGGGCACCTGCTCGGCGTGCAGATCACCCACGACGGGACGACCTACACGCTGCGCCGCGGCGAGGTGATCCACCTGCGGCACGACGGCGAGACGGTGCAGGTCAAGGCCGGCTCCCCGGTCACCCTGCCCACCACCGCCCCGCCCGCCCAGGAACGCTGCGCCCAGCCCCCCGGCCGTGAGCCGGCCCGCCGCCAGCCCCAGGCGGGGCTGGCCGCGGGCAAGCTGGGGCAGCACGACCACCTGGCGGCGGAGTAGCCGCCGGGGCCACCCCGGGCCGCTCAGGGCCCGCTCCCGTCGCGCGGAGCGGGCCCTCGTCCGCCGCCCTCACCTGTCCGCCGCCCGAACCCGTCCGCCGCCCTCACCCGTTCGTCCCACCCCGAGTGCGCCGTGCCACCGCCCGTCGGAGGGTGCAGGTGTCCTGCGGCGACCAAAGGAGTACTCCCGTGGCGAGCGTGGCCGAACAGATGGTGGAGGTGCTCCGGCAGGCCGGGGTGGAGCGGGTCTACGGCGTCGTCGGCGACAGCCTCAACCCCGTCGTCGACGCGATCCGCCGCGCCGAGGGCATCGGCTGGGTGCACGTCCGCAACGAGGAGGCCGGCGCCTTCGCGGCCGCCGCCGAGGCCGAGCTCTCCGGCCGCCTCGCGGTCTGCGCCGGCTCCTGCGGCCCCGGCAACACCCACCTCATCCAGGGCCTGTACGACGCCCAGCGCAGCGGCCTGCCGGTGCTCGCGCTCGCCTCGCACATCCCGTCCGGACAGATCGGCACCGGCTTCTTCCAGGAGACCCACCCCGAGCGGGTGTTCACCGACTGCAGCAACTGGTGCGAGATGCTCTCCACCCCCGTCCAGCTGCCCCGGCTGCTCCGGATCGCGATCCAGCACGCGATCGGCTCGCACGGCGTCTCGGTGCTCGCCTTCCCCGGGGACGTCGCCGCCCTCCCCGCCGCCGGGCCGACCGGCACCGGCCACTTCCTCACCGAGCAGGCCGTCGCCGCGCCGCCCTGGTCCCAGGTGCAGGAACTCGCCCGGCTGCTCAACGCGGCCCGCCGGGTCGCCCTGTTCTGCGGCGCCGGGGTGCGCGGGGCGCACGCCGAGGTGATGGAGGCCGCGCAGGCGCTGAAGGCACCGATCGGGCACTCGCTGCGCGGCAAGGAGTGGATCCAGTACGACAACCCGTACGACGTCGGCATGAGCGGCCTGCTCGGCTACGGCGCCTGCCACGAGGCGCTGCACTCCGCCGACCTGGTGCTGCTGCTCGGCACCGACTTCCCGTACGACTCCTTCCTGCCGCAGACCCGTACCGTCCAGGTCGACCACGACGCCACCCGGCTGGGCCGGCGCACCGCGCTGGAGCTGGCCGTGCACGGGGACGTCGCGGCCACCCTGCGGGCCGTCCTGCCGCTGCTGGACGGAAAGAAGGACCGCTCCTTCCTGGACGGCATGCTGAGGAAGCACTGCCGGGCGCTGGAGGACGTGGTCGGCGCCTACACCCGGGACATCGACAAGCACCTGCCGATCCACCCCGAGTACGTCGCCTCGGTGCTCGACGAGGTGGCCGCCCCGGACGCGGTGTTCACCGTGGACACCGGCATGAACAACGTCTGGGCCGCCCGCTACCTGCAGCCGAACGGCCGCCGCCGGGTGATCGGCTCCTTCCTGCACGGCTCGATGGCCAACGCCCTCCCGCACGCGATCGGCGCCCAACTCGCCTGCCCCGGACGGCAGGTGATCGCGATGGCGGGCGACGGCGGGATCGGCATGCTGCTCGGCGAACTGCTCACGGTGGCCAAGCACCGGCTGCCGGTGAAGACGGTGGTGTTCAACAACGGCGCGCTCGGCATGATCAAGCTGGAGATGCTGGTCTCCGGCTACCCCGAGTTCGAGATCGACAACGGCGACGTGGACTACGCGGGCATCGCGCGGGCCATGGGCATGCCGGCCAAGCGGGTCGCCGAGCCGGCCCGGGTCCGGGAGGTCCTGACGGAGGCGCTGGAGCGGCCCGGCCCGGCCCTGGTGGACGTGGTCACCGACCCCAACGCGCTGTCCATCCCGCCGTACATCACCGCCGCCCAGCTGAAGGGCTTCGCGCTGGCGGCCGGGCGGACGGTGCTCTCCGGCGGCGTCGGGCGGATGGTCGACCTGGCCCGCAGCAATCTGCGCAACATCCCCCGGCCGTGAGCGGGGCGAAGGGGCATTCGGCCGAGCTTTGCCTTTGAGGCAAAATTCTTGCCCGTGCGGCAGGCGAGGTGTCCACTGGTCACATGACCACCAGCCCCAGCGGCACCCCCGCCACCGGCGACCAGCTCGACGACCAGGAAGTCGCCGGCCTCGCCGCCCGCCTCCGTGAACACCGGCTCAGCAGCCGGCTCACCCTGGAGGTCGCCTCGGCGAGGGTCGGGCTCTCCCCAGCCTATCTGTCCCGGCTGGAAACCGGCCGCCGCCAGCCCTCCCTGCCCGTCCTCCTCGGCCTCGCCCGCGCCTACGGCACCTCGGTCTCCGGGCTGCTCGGCGAGACCATGACCGAGCCCGACCCGGTGATCCGCGGCGGCGCCGTAGAGCCCGGCCGGGCCGGCGGCTGGGGCTACCGCCGGGCCGGCGCCCCCGGCCGCGCCATGCAGGCCCTGCGGGTGCACGTCCCGCCGGGCGTCCAGGACGCGGTGGTCCGGGTGCACCCCGGCGAGGAGTGGCTGTACGTCCTGCGGGGCGATCTGCGGCTGACCCTCGGCGACCGCGTCCACCACCTCGCCCCCGGCGACTGCGCCCACTACGACTCGCTCACCCCGCACTGCATCGTCGCCGAGTCCGACACCGGCGTCGAACTGCTCTTCATCCACACCCTGCTGCAGAGCCCCGGCGGCGAACTCTGCCTCGGCGGCGGCCCCGCAGCGACCCACTGACCTGCCGTCAGACGCCTGGAGGAGATCCCCATGGACGATCCCACCACCACGACGACTGCTGCCGTCGCCGACACCCCCACCGGCCCGAAGACCATGGATGCCGGCAAGTGGGCCAACAAGCGGGTCTACCACCGCCTGGTGATCTACACCGCGGGCATCCACGTCTTCGCCGGGTTCATCATCTTGCTGTTCGAACTGGGCAGCCGCAACAAGTAGTCGGCGCGGAGGCTGCGGAGCTTTCCGCCCCTCTCCTGCCACGGGTCGGGCGATCAGGGGACGGGCGGCGGATCCCCCACCTCATGCCCGGCGCAGCAGGTCGCACAGGGCGTCCAGGGCTGCCGGGAAGGCGTGTTCCGGAGGGGTGGCGTAACCGATCACCAGGGCCGGCGCGGCGGCCTCGTCGGCCGGGGCGGCGCGGTGCCAGGTGAGGCCGCTGAGGGCGAGGCCGGCGGCTTCGGCGCGGGCCAGGAGTTCGGGCTCGGGGGTGGAGCCGGGCGGGAGTTGGAGAACGGCGTGGAGGCCGGCGGCGATGCCGGTGACCCGGACGTGCGGGGCGTGTTCGGCGAGGGCCGCGACCAGCCGGTCGCGGCGGCGCCGGTAGTGCAGGCGGCAGCGCCGTACGTGCCGGTCGTACGTGCCGGAGGTGATCAGTTCGGCGAGGGTCAGCTGGTCGAGCACCGGGGACATGGTGTCGGCCAGCACCTTCAGCCGGGCGACGGGTTCGACCAGCGCGTCCGGCAGGGCGAGCCAGGCCAGCCGCAGGCCGGGCGCGAGGCTCTTGGCGGCGGTGCCCGCGTACACCACCCGTTCCGGGTCGAGCGCCTGCATCGCGCCGAGCGGCTGCCGGTCGTAGCGGAACTCCCCGTCGTAGTCGTCCTCGATCACGTACCGGTCCTGTTCGCGCGCCCACCGCACCGCGGCTGCCCGCCGGTCGGCGGACAGCGGGGCGCCGGTGGGGTACTGGTGGGCCGGGGTGAGCAGCACGGCGCCGTTGCGGGGGCCGAGGTGCTCGACCTGTGCGCCCTCGCAGTCGAGCGGCAGCGGGGCGGTGGTCAGTCCCGCGGCCCGGACGACGGCGTGCTGCGGCGGCAGCCCGTACTCCTCGACCGCGAGCGAGCGGGCCCCGCGCTCCCGCAGGGCGGCGCAGAGCAGGCCGAGGCCCTGTTGGACGCCGTTGCAGACGAGCAGGTGGTCCGGGTCGGTGCGCACGCCGCGGACCCGGGCCAGGTAGTGGGTGAGTGCTTCCCGCAGTTCGATCCGGCCGAGCGGGCCGCCGTAACCGAGGGCCTCGTGCGGCGCGGTGGCGAGGGCGCGGCGGGCGGCGGCGAGCCAGGCGGTGCGGGGGAAGAGCGAGAGGTCGGGCCGCCCGGACATCAGGTCGTGCCGGACGGTCCGCCGCCGCGTCCGCGGCCGGACCGGCCGTGCGGCGGGCGAGGGCGCGGCCCGCCGGGCGACGGTGGTGCCGGAGCCCTGCCGGGAGCTGAGCCAGCCCTCCGCGGTGAGCTGGCCGTACGCCTCGACGACGGTGTTGCGGGCGATGCCGAGGTCCTCGCCGAGGGCCCGGGAGGACGGCAGCCGGGTACCGGGGGCGAGCCGGCCGGCCTGGACGGCTTCCCGCAGGGCGTCCTCCAGGGCGGCCCGCAGCCCGGTGCCGGCGGCGCGCCGCTCGGTGAGGTCCAGGTGCAGGTCGCCGCCGAAGGAGGTCCAGGAGCCGTTCACGGGCTCCATTCTCGCCTGTCGCCGGTCAGTTCCAGGTGGCGCCGGCGGGCTCCTCGATGGTGGTGTTGAGGCGGTTGAAGAAGTTGGTCAGCGCGATCATCAGGATGATCGCGGAGAGCTGCTCCTCGTTGAAGTGGTCGGCGGCGGCGTCCCAGATGTGGTCCGGGACGGCCTTGCCGGTGCGGTCGGCGATCCGGGTGGCGGCCTCGGTGAGTTCGAGGGCGGCGCGCTCCTCGTCGGTGAAGAACGGGGCCTCGCGCCAGGCGGCGACGGCGTGCAGCCGCTCGTCGGTCTCGCCGTGCTTCCTGGCGCCCTGGACGCCCGCGAACACGCAGGCGCTGCAGCCGTTGATCTGGCTGGCGCGCAGGTGGACGAGCTCCAGGATCTGCGGGGAGACGCCGCCCTGGTACATGGCCTTGTAGATGTTCTGGATGCCCTTCATCGCGTCCGGCAGGACCAGGGCGGGGTTCTTCATGCGGGCGGTGGCGTGGGCGGTGGTCACCGTGGGCTCCTCGTGATCGGTTAGCGTCCGTCACTGGTCCGACGGATGCCGACGTGAGGATGTGACAGGTGAGCGAGGAATTTTCCGGGACAGATTTCCTGGCTGAGCGCTTCGAGGCCGAGCGCCCCCAACTGCGGTCCGTGGCCTACCGGATGCTCGGGTCGGTGGCCGAGGCCGAGGACGCCGTCCAGGAGGCCTGGCTGAAGCTGAGCCGCAGTGACGTGAGCGAGGTGAGGAACCTCGGGGCCTGGCTCACCACCGTGGTCGGCCGGGTCTGCCTGGACCAGCTGCGTTCCCGGGCCTCCCGCCGGGAGGACCCGCTGCCCGAGCAGGAGGGGCAGGTACGGCTGCCGGACCCGGTGGTCAGCGGGCTGGCGGCGCTGGACCCGGTGCACGAGATCCTGGTCGCGGACTCGGTCGGGATCGCGCTGATGGTGATCCTGGAGACGCTCTCCCCTGCGGAGCGGGTGGCCTTCGTGCTGCACGACATGTTCGACGTGCCCTTCGACGCGATCGCCGAGGTGCTCGGCCGCACCTCGGCCTCCACCCGCCAGCTGGCCAGCCGTGCCCGCCGCCGGGTGCGGGGCGCCACCCCGGCCGCCGACTCCGACAACGCCCGCAAGCGCGAGGTGGTGGAAGCGTTCCTGGCTGCCTCCCGGGGCGGTGACTTCGATGCTCTGCTGACCCTGCTCGACCCCGAGGTGGTGGCCCGTTCCGACGGCGGGACGCTGGTGCCGAGCGTGCTGCGCCGCGGCGCCGCCGACGTCGCCTCGCAGGCGATCACCTTCGCCCGCTTCGCCGCCGAGGGGCGCCTGGTGCTGGTCAACGGCTCGCCGGGGGTGGTCTCCTTCGCCGAGGGCCGCCCGCTGTCGGTCATGTCCTTCACCATCCACGACGGCCGGATCACCGCGATGGACATCCTCACCGACCCGGCCCGCCTGGCCACCCTGGGCCTCACCGCGTAGACGCGGAACGGGCCGTCCGGCAACCTGCCGGACGGCCCGTCGGACGCGGGACTCAGACGGAGAGGTGCTCAGATCGACAGGTAGAGGGCGCTGCCGACGCCGGCCAGGAAGCAGTACACCGCGAACGGCGTCAGGCTGCGGGTCTCGAAGTACTTGGTGAGGAAGCGCACCGAGATGTAGCCCGCGACGAAGGCCGCGACGCTGCCCGCGGCGACGGGGCCGAGTACGGCGGAGTTCTCCGGCTTGAACAGCTCGGGCACCTTGAGCACCGAGGCGGCCAGGATCACCGGGGTGGCGAGCAGGAAGGAGAAGCGGGCGGCGTCCTCGTGGTGCAGTCCGCGCAGGATGCCGGCGCTCATGGTGACGCCGGAGCGGCTGATGCCGGGGAAGAGCGCGAGGATCTGGGCGGCGCCGATCCAGGCGCCCTGGCCGAAGCTGAGCTTGGTCAGCCGGGCGTCGGAGGCGATCGCCGGGTCCAGGCCCGGCTCGTCGATCGGGGCGGCGTGCCCGGCCCGGCGGCGGCCGGTGCCGCCGCGCTTGAGCCGCTCGGCGCCGAGCAGCACGAGCCCGTTGAGGGCGAGGAAGACCGCTGCCGGGACGGGCTTGCCGAGCGCGTGCCGCAGCGCCTTCTCCAGGGCCAGGCCGGCCACTCCGACCGGGATGGTGGAGATGATGAGCAGCCAGGCGAGCCTCTCGTCCCGGGTCTGCACCCGGCGGTGCCGGGCGGAGCTGATCAGGCCGCTGACCACCCGGACCCAGTCCCGCCAGAAGAAGACCACCAGGGCGAGCGCGGTGGCCAGGTGCAGGGCGACCAGGGCGGCGAGGTAGGAGGAGCCGTCGGCGGTCATGTCGAGGTCCTGCTGGATCTTTCCGCCGATCACGGCGGGGAGCAGGATGCTGTGGCCGAGGCTGGAGACCGGGAAGAGTTCCGTCACACCCTGCAGCAGGCCGACGCCTATCGCTTCCGGGTAGGTCAGGGTGGACATGGCGCACCTTCGCTCGGGGGTCTGCGGCCGGCTGATTCCGGGGGCCCCCGCGAAGCTACTACCGGCATGTAGACGCCCGGCAGCCTTGCCGCCAGAAGTTCATCGAGCGTACGTCTGGGTGACACCGGCCCCGAGGTGCCGGACCAGCACCCCGGCCACGGCGCCCGGGACGGCGTTGGCCGGAACCACCCGGTGCACGGCGCCGCCGATCAGCATTCCGGCGGTCACCGTGAGCGGGGCGCCCACCAGCGGCAGGGTGACGGCGAGGACGGCGGGTAGCAGGGCGCAGGGGCGGCGGGGGCGGTCCGTCGCGGGCGGGGTGGGCATCGTGGGCATCGCTGGCCTCCTTCGGGGGCGAGGGATCGACAGACGCCCACGATGCCGCCTACCGCAGCGTCAGGTTCAAGTCCTTTTCCGCGCCGTCCGGTTCATGCCACCACCTGCTGCCACCCCGACCCGTCCGCCGGCACCGGCGCGGTCGCGAAGTCGTAGCGCAGCAGCTGCGGTCCGAGGGCCAGCAGGGAGATCGAGGAGGAGCCCCAGATCCGCCCGTCGCCGAAGTCCCGCCGCTGGATCAGCGCGGCGTCCTCGTCCAGCGCCAGCCCGTCGCCGGTGACGATCGGCAGCCACTCGCCCCAGGCCCCGGCGGCCGTCCCGTCGGCGGTCGGCTCCGGTCTGGGTGCGGCGGCGAAGCGGGCCCGGAAGTGGTCGGCGCGCGCGGCCATCAGGGTCCGGATCCGTTCGGAGGCGGTGCGGTTGGCAGCCGTCCCCTCCAGTCCGTCGTTGACCACCACGCTGAGGCCGGTGGGCAGTTCGTGCTGTTCCAGCCGTCCGCCGCCCCAGCTGGTGACCCGGGCGCCGTCCGGGCTGACCTGGACGAGGTGGAAGGGGTCGTACGGGGTGAGGTCGAGGTGCCCGATCCCGCCCTGCCGGACGGCGGTGAGCGGCAGTTCGCCACGGCTGAGCCGGGCGTCGGCCGGGGCGAGCGGGCCGAAGCCGTTCAGCAGGCAGGCGGCGGTGCGCCGGGCCGGGTCGACGGCCAGCCAGGTGCCGCCGGCCGCGAGGTCCAGCCCGCCGAGCAGCCCGGGCCGGTCCGGCCAGTGGTGGCCGGGCGGCAGCCAGCCGCGCCCGAGGTACTCGTCCCGGACGGACAGCAGCAGCACCGGTACCGCGGCCCCCGGCTCAATGCTGACGAACGCCGTGCACACGGTCCCGTCTCCCCCTGCTCTCGTCCTGCCGGAGTCCTACTCTCGTCCTGCCGGAGTCCTGCCGGGGATCCCGGAGGTAACCCCCCTCAGTGATCATCGCACCCCTGTTCGTGCACCGGAAATGGCCCAAGGAACCCGGCGCCGAATGCACCAGGACGGCAGGCCACTGCGCTCCTACGCTGGTAGTCATGACGACGACGAACGAGACCCTGAACACCACCGACGGCCCGGTTCCGGCGCCGGAGCAGCGCCTCGCGATGCCGAGGCTCGCGCCCGACTACTACCAGGCCATGATCGCCGTGGACCGGGCGTCCCGGCAGGGCGTCGACCCGGTGATCGCCGAGCTGGTCAAGGTGCACGCCTCGATGATCAACGGCTGCGCCTTCTGTATCGACATGCACGCCACCGACGCCCGCAAGAACGGCGAGCAGGACCACCGTCTGGTCTCTCTCCCCGCCTGGCGCGAGACCCCCTGGTTCACCGCCCGCGAGCGCGCCGCGCTGGCCCTCACCGAGTCGGTCACCCTGCTGACCGAGGGTCACGTGCCGGACGCGGTGTACCAGGAGGCCGCCGCGCAGTTCGACGAGACCGAACTCGCCCAGCTGATCGCCCTGATCGCCACCATCAACGCCTGGAACCGGATCGGCGTGTCCACCCGCATGAGCCCGGCAGCGAAGTGAGCGGAGCCGAGATGACCACCCAGCAGGACCGGGCCCGGCTGCTCAAGGAACTGCACCGCCCTGGCGAGCCGGTGGTGCTGGCCAACGTCTGGGACGCGGCGAGCGCCCGGCTGGTGGCCGCGGCCGGGGCGAAGGCGGTGGCGACGGCCAGCGCCAGCGTCTCCTGGTCGCTCGGCAGCCCGGACGGCGGCGGCGCCGACCGCGACCAGGTGCTGGCCCGGACCGCCGAGGTGGTCCGCTCGGTCGGCCTGCCGGTCACCGCGGACCTGGAGAGCGGCTACGCGGACACCGCCGCCGGGGTCGGCGAGACCGTCGCCGCGCTGCTCGCCACCGGCGCGGTGGGCGTGAACCTGGAGGACGCCGAGTACGCCCCGGAGCAGGCCGCCGAGCGGATCGCCGCCGCCCGGGCGGCGGCCGGGGCGGCGGGCGTGCACCTGTTCGTCAACGGCCGCACCGACGTGTTCCTGCGCGGCCTGGGCGAGCCCGAGGGCCGGCTCGACGAGGCGGTCCGCCGGCTGCGGATGTACGTCGAGGCGGGCGCGGACGGCGTGTTCGTCCCCGGCGTCGCCGACCCGGAGACCATCGCCGCCCTGGTCGCGGCCGTCCCCGCCCCGCTGAACGTGCTGGCCGCCCCCGGCTCCCCGCCGGTCGCCGAACTGGCGAAGCTCGGCGTGGCCCGGATCAGCCTGGGCCCCGGCCTGGGCAAGGCGGCGTACGCGGCGGTCCGCCGCGCGGCCGAGGAGGTGTACGCGAGCGGCACGTACACCTCCCTGGACGGCGGACTGACCTACCAGGAGCTCAACGCTCTCTCCGAGGGCTGAGCAGCGGAGGGTGACCGGCTGACCGGACAGGGGTCGGCCAGCCGGCCCGGACCATCAGCCGATCTGTCCGCTGAGCCCCGGGTGGGACATCTGGTTGGTGCCGACGGCCTCCACCTCGTCGGCGGTGTGCCCGACCACCGGGAGCTTGCTCGCGGTCTGGAGGGCGAGGTCGGCGGGGGACAGGTTGAGACCGTCGGTGAGGCCGCCGGTGGCGTCCGGCGAGCTGGCGGTCTGGGTGGTGGCGGAGGCCGCCGGGGCGGCGAGGGCGAGGCCCGCCATGGTGAGGGCGGCCAGGGTGGCGAGTTTCTTCATGCCCTGCCGAACGACCCGGGCCGCCCTCAGGTAACCGGGTGGCGCGGACCGTCACCCTCCGAACACCGTCACCCTCTGGACGCCGCCAGCTCTGAACGCTCAGAACCCTCGGGCCGTCACCCACAGCGTCCGCACGCTGTTGCTGATGAACGACCCGATCGGCTCGTTCACCCGCCCCGGCGCCGCCGCCAGCTGCGGGAACCGCTCGAACAGGTGCCGCAGCGCCGTCTCCGCCTCCAGCCGGGCCAGCCCCGCGCCGAGGCAGAAGTGCGGGCCGTGGCCCAGCGACAGGTGCCGGGCGGGCTGCCGGGTCAGGTCGAAGCGGTCGGCGTCCGGGTAGTGCCCGGCGTCGCGTCCGGCGGCCGCGTACGAGGCGAGCAGCGCCTCGCCGCGCCGGATCACCACGCCGCCGACCTCGATGTCCTCGCTCGCGTAGCGCAGCGGGAACTGGCCGACCGGCGAGTCGTGGCGCAGCGTCTCCTCCACCACCGCCGACCACGGCTGCGCGCCGTCCAGGACCAGCCGCAGCTGGTCGGGGTGGGCGAGCAGGGCCCGTACCGCGTTGGTGATCAGGTTGAGCGTGGTCTCGTGCCCGGCCACCAGCATCAGCAGCAGGGTGCCGACGAGTTCGGCCTCGCTGAGCCCCTCCCCCGCCTCCCGGGCGGCGATCAGGTCGGTGGTCAGGTCGTCGCCGGGCTCGGCCCGCTTGGCCGCCACCACCGAGGCCAGCAGCGCGTTCAGGTCCCGCTGGGCGGCGACGGCCGCGGCCGGGGTGGCCGAGCTGGAGACCAGGGTGTCGGACAGCGCGTGCAGTTCGTCCTGCTGCTCCACCGCCAGGCCGAGCAGCTCGCCGATCACCTGCATCGGCAGCGGGTAGGCGAAGTGCTCGCGCAGGTCGAACCCGCCCTCCTGCTTCGCCACTTCGGCGAGCGAGTCGAGCAGCGAGACCGTCCGGGCCTCGATCGCGGGCGCCAGCGCGGCTATTCGGCGCGGGGTGAAGGCCTGGCTGACCAGCCCGCGCAGCCGCCGGTGGTCCTCGCCGTCGGCGGTGACCATGCCCGGAACGGTGACGAAGTTGAGCAGCGGCCAGCCCTCCGGCAGCCGCCCCTCCCGGAAGTCCGTCCAGAGCCGGGCGTCCTTGCCGACCCGGGGGTCGGCCAGCAGCGACTGCAGGGTGTCGTGGTGGGTTACCGCCCAGACCACCACCCCACCAGGGAGTTCCACCAGGACCGCTGGGCCGGCTGCCCGGAGCCGGGCGTTCTCTCCGTGCTGGTCGCGGCCGAAGGGGTCGAGCCGGACGGGTTCGGGGCGGGCTCCGGGGGAGCCGTCGGGGGTGTCCATGCGGGCCTCTCGGGGGCGGGCGGACGGGGCGGGGTGAAGGCGCTGTACAGCACCGGCAGGGCGACCAGCGCCCGCGACCACGGGGACGGCCGCCAGGCCAGTTCGCCCGCCGGGACGGCGAGTTGGAGGTCCGGCAGGCGGTGCAGCAGGGTCTCGACGGCGGTCTCGACGATGATCCGCGCCGGGTGCTGGGCCGGGCAGACGTGCCGGCCCGCGCCCCAGGCGAGGTGCGCCCGGTTGCCGCCGAGCGAGCCCTGGACGGCGGATGCGGCGCCCTGGGCGGCCGGGTCGGCGTTGGCCGCGGCCAGGCCGAGCACCAGCATGTCGCCGGCGCTGATGTACTGGCCGCCGAGCACGGTGTCGCCGGTGGCCCAGCGGCCGGGGAAGTTCTGCGTCGGCGGGTCGCGCCAGAGCACCTCCTCCAGCGCGTCGGAGACGGTCAGCCGTCCGCCGGTGAGGGTGGCCCGGAAGCGCCGGTCGGTCAGCAGTAGCCGCAGGGTGTTGCCGACCCAGTTGATGCAGGTCTCGTTGCCCGCGACCATCAGCACCACCAGGTGGTGCACCGCCTCCTCGTCGGTCAGCCCGGCCGGGTGGGCGAGCAGCCAGGAGGTGAGGTCGGCGCTGGGCGCGGATCGGCGGCTGCGCACCAGGTCGGCCAGGATCTCCTGGAACTCCCCGGCGGCGCGCACCGATTCGGGCCCGCTGTCCACGAAGTGGCTGATCAGCTCGATCATCCGCGGCCCGGCCCCGGTGGGCAGGCCGACCAGCTGGGTGGAGACCAGCAGCGGCAGCGCCCGGGCGTACTGGCCGATCAGGTCGGCGGTGCCGTCCGGGCCCCAGCTGTCGATCAGGCCGTCGGCGGCGGCCTCGGTGGTCTCGCGCAGCTGTCGGTGGTCGATCTGGGCCAGGGTGTCCGAGACGGCGGCGCGCAGCCGCTGGTGCTCGGCGCCGTCCAGGTTGAGCAGGGTGGGCCGCCAGGTGGTCATCGGCTGGAGCCGCGAGTCGGGGGCGAGCCGCCCCTCGGCGGGCACCCGCCAGTGCCGCGAGTCCTTGGAGAACAGGGCCTCGTTGCGGGTGAGTTCGAGCAGCTCGCCGTAGCCGAGGACGAGCCAGGCCTCCACCCCGGGTTCCAGCTCGATGGGCGCGACCGGCCCGTAGCGCTCGCGCAGCCGGGCGTACAGGCCGTGCGGGTCGTCGGCGACGGCCTGCCCGTACAGCGGGGTCAGCGGCACGCCGACCGGCAGCCCGCCGCCGTACGCGGCCGCGCCGTACGGGGCCCCGCCGTGCGCGACCGGGCAGCCGGCGGCCTGCGGCGGCTCGGCGGCGGTCATCGCCGCAGCTCCAGGAGTGAGCTGCGGTGCAGGTGGTCCACGAAGTCGATCAGCAGGTCGTAGGACTGCCGCCGGTCACGCGCGTCGCAGTAGAGGATCGGCACCTCGGGCAGCACGTCCAGCGCCGAGCGCAGCTCCTCCTCCGGGTAAGCCGGCGTGTCCGGGAAGGTGTTGACCGCCACCGCGAAGGGGATGCGATGCTCCTCCAGCCGGCCGAGCACGTCGAAGCTCTCGTCCGGCCGCCGCAGGTCGACCATCGCGATGGCGCCGAGCGCCCCGCGTGACAGGTCGTCCCACAGCGGCCAGAACCGCTGCTGCCCGGGCGTGCCGAACAGGTACAGCGCGAGCCGGGAGTTGAGCGTGATCCGGCCGAAGTCCAGCGCGACCGTGGTGGTGGTCTTGCCGCTGCGCCCGGTCAGGTCGTCCACGCCGCTGCTGGCGGCGGTCATGGTCTCCTCGGTGCGCAGCGGGGTGATCTCGCTGAGCGAGCCGACGAGGGTGGTCTTGCCGACCCCGAACGGGCCGGTGACCAGGATCTTCACCGCGCCCTGCACCGAGGCTGGCAGGTACTGCGGCTCGGCCGGTACGTCGGCGGGGGCTTCAGCGGAGTTGGCGGAGGCCAACGAGCACCTCTTCCAGGAGGGTTGTGGGCAGGCGTTCGGCCTGCGGGACGGGCGGGAGCACCTGCACGGCGCCGAGGTCCCAGAGGTCGCCGACCAGCACCTTGACGACGCCGAGCGGCAGCCCCAGGTGGGCCGCCACCTCGGCGACGGAGAGCAGGCTGTGGCAGAGCCCGAGGATGCGCCGGTGCTCGCGGTTGAGCAGAACGTGCTCGGGCAGTTCCGGGGGGTCCGATAACGCGCTGACCAGGCTCTCGATGGCCAGGTCGGCCCGGGTGGGGCGGCTGCGCCCGCCGGTGATGACGTAGGGCCGGACGGGCCCGTTCACCGGTGGCCCCCCGCCGCGTGGTCGACCCGCGGCGGGCTGGTGAGGTGGGTTCCGATCCGCTCGACCAGGACCTGCATCTGGTACGCGACCAGCCCGGCGTCCACCGCCTCGCTGGTCACCACGGCCAGGTGCGCGCCGGCCCCGGCGGCGACGATGAAGAGGTAGCCGCCGCCGTACTCGATGATGATCTGGCGGGTGGCGCTGCCCGGTCCGCCGAAGCCCGCCGCGACGCCGCGGGCCAGCGACTGCAGTCCGGAGCAGGCGGCGGCGAGCCGTTCGGCGTCCTCGCGGGGGATGTCGGCGCTGCGGCCGATCTCCAGGCCGTCGTTGGAGACGACGACGGCGTGCTGGACCTGCGGGACGGCGATGATGTCGGCGAGCAGCCAGCCGAGATCAGGGGTGGTGGTCATGGAACTCTCCGGAGGGCTGGGGAAGTCGGGGGAGGCAGGGCGGGAAGGGTCAGTGGGGGCCGGGCGGGGTCTGGGCCCTGGCCCGGGCGGCCGATCGGCCGCTGGCGGTCCCGGCCTGGAACATGGCCATGAACGCCTGCGCGTCCTGGGCCGAGCGGTACGGCGGGGCGGGCGGCGGGGGAGCGGCGTGCTGGGCGGGCCGGTTCGCACGGTCGCGCCGGTGGCTTCGGCGGGGCAGCGGCGGCGGGGTGTCGCCGGTGGCGGGGGGCCGGCCGGTGGGTGGGGTCTCCACCAACGGGTGGCCGGCCGTCGGGTGGCCGGCGGGAGCGGCCGGCCGGGGGCCGGGGCTGAACGCCCGGTCGTCCGGTCCGAGGCCGGGGACGGTGGGCGGCAGCGGCTCGGTGAGCAGGGCGTTCGGCAGCAGTATGACGACGCGCACGCCGCCGTACGGTGAGGGCGCCGAGCTGAGGGTGACCCGGAAGCCGTACTGCTCGGCGAGCCGGCCGACGGCGGCCAGGCCCAACTGCGGTACCTCGCCGAGCCGGGAGACCTCCAGGGTGCTGCCGCCGGCGAGCGCGGCGGCGGCCTTGGCGACGGCTTGTTCCGGCATGCCGACGCCGCCGTCGTCGATCTCGATCACCGCGCCGTTGTGCACCGGCATCAGGGTGACGAACACCTGGGTGCTGGGCGGGGAGTAGCGGGTGGCGTTGTCCAGCAGCTCGGCGATGGCGTGGATCAGCGCCTCGGCGGCGGCGCCGACCACCGCGGTCTCGATCCGGCTGCGGACCGCCACCCGCTGGAACGGCAGGATCCGCGACTGGGCGCCGCGCACCACGTCCTCCAGCGTGACCGGTTCCGGCCAGTGCCGTCCGGCCCGGGCACCGCACAGGACGGCCAGGGTCTGGGCCAGCCGGGCCTGTTGGGCGGCGGCGTGGTCGGCCTTGAGCAGGCCTTCCAGCAGGGCCGGGTCGTCGTGGGTGCGCTCCATCTCGTCGAGCAGCGCCTGCTGGTCGTGGGCCATGACGAGGATGCGGCGGGCGACGCTGAGGAAGGCCCGCTGGGTGGAGGCGGTGAGCTCCTGCTCCTGCTGGACGGCGGCCAGGTCGGCGCCCCGGCGGGAGAGTTCGGCGGTCAGCTGGTCCTGGAGCCGGGTGAGTTCGTCCTGCAGCCGGTCGGCCCGGCCGCGGTGGGTGACGGACACGGCGCGGTACCGCGCGGCGGCCACGAGGGCGAGGACGGCGAGTACGCCGGTTGCCGTTACGGACCACTGAGTCATCGTCACGCCGCGAATTCTAGGGTGATGATCCTACGTAGGTGTGAACGGATCTCGCCAAGTGACCGGATCTCGTCAATATCGAGTCAATACGCCGTCAATCCCGAGTCGTTCGACCCCGATCCCGGAAGTCCGTCGGGATCCGTGATGGTTCGTCCAGGGCCTTCCGACCCGGGGCGACGGTACGGGTGATGGCTGATTCACGTCCCGAGATGTGAGCGGCGCGTGTGCACGGTGTCACGGAACGGGCGGGGTCCGGGGGTCGTACCCAGCCGCCGCACCAGCACCAGGGTCCGGTCGTCCGCGACGTCCTGCGCCACGGTGCGCACCAGCCTGCTCGCCGCGCCCCGGACCAGCTGCTGCCGCGGCCGGTGGGTGCGCACCTCCGGCTCGGCGGCGGCCAGCAGCCGGCCCACCCCCTCGTCCAGGTCCCGGCCCGGCACCTCCACCAGGCCGTCGCTGAACAGCAGTAGCGAGTCGCCGTACCCCAGCCGCCCGGACACCGGCGGGTACGGAGCGCCCGGCACCAGGCCCAGCGCCGGGCCGCCGTGCTCGGAGGACTGCCAGCCGTTCCTCCGGCAGTACCGCACGGGCGGCGGATGGCCCGCGTTGAACAGCCGGTAGCGGCCGGTCGCCGGGTGCAGCGCCAGGTGGACGGCGGTGGCGAAGTCGTCCTCCCAGCCCATCCGGACCAGGTGGTCGTTGGCGGCCGGCAGGAACGCCTCCGGCGGCACCCGGCCGAGCAGCATCGCGAAGGCGCCCGACAGGTGGGTCGACCGGGCGGCCGCCCGACTGCCCTTGCCCGACACGTCCACCAGCACCAGTTCCAGCAGGTCCTCCTCCGGGCGGTGGGCGCAGAGCAGGAAGTCCCCGGAGAAGGAGGCGCCACCGGCCGGGGCCAGCTCGCTGTCGAAGTGCCAGTCCAGTAGCCGCTCCGGGAGGCGGGACAGCGTCCGGTTGTGCTCGGCCAGCTCCAGCAGCATCGTGTCGCCCTGGGTGCCGCGCAGCCCCAGCCGGTGCCGGAACCGGTTCGCCGACAGCACCGTCGCCCCCGTCGCGGCCAGCACCACCGTCACCCCCAGCCGCACCCCGCGCGGGTCCTGCACCACCGCCCCCAGCACACTGCCCGCCAGCGCCGCGCACACCAGCACCAGGAGTTGCCCCCGCCGCAGCACCAGCCCGCCACCCACCACCGGCAGCACCAGGGCCGACGGCGGCCACCCGTACGGCATCAGGATCGGCAGCACCCCCAGCACCACCGTCACCCCGAGCAGCACCCCCAGCGCCACCCGCCCCGCCCGTATGTCCCCGTCCAGCAGCTGCCCGTACCACCGCCGCGCCCTCGCTACCAGTGCGGGCACCCGGGACCTCCGCCAAGCGTGGGCGGTCCCCTGTCGTGACCACCAGTCAGCCCGCCACACTAGCCCGTCCACCCCCACCACCCCCCCCGAACCCCCACCCGCCCCGCGTCAGAAGTCGGCGGGCCCGACGTCCTACTCCTCTTCCTCCGCCTTCGGCCAGGTGTGGAGGCCGGTGGTGAGGGTGGTGACGAGGCGGTTGTGGGTGGTGGTGAGGTCCTCGGCGAGTTGGAAGGCGCCGGTGATGGAGAGGGAGGCGAAGCCGTGGGCGAGGGAGCGGACGGTGCGGGCGGCGTGGATGGCTTCGGGGCCGTCGAGGCCGTAGGAGCGGAGGACGGCGATGATGACCCCGACGAGGCGGGTGGCCGCGCGGGTGAGGTCGTCGTCGGGTTGGGGGGCCTGGGGGAGGGCGGTGTAGCGGTGCGGGTGTTCGGTGGCGTAGGCCTGGTAGGCGCGCAGAACGGCGGTGACGGCGTCGTCGCCGCTGCGGCCGACCGCGGCCTCGGCGAGCCGGTCGGCCAGTTCCTCGGTGACCCGGACGGCGATCAGCCGGCGCAGTTCGGTCAGGCCGCCGCTGACGTGCTTGTAAAGGGAGGGGGTGGCGACTCCCGCGCGGGCGGCGACGGAGGCCAGGGTGAGGGCCTCGGCGCCCTGCTCGTCGATGAGGGCGAGGGCGTGGTCGACGACCTGGTCCGGGGTCAGTCCTACTCGGGGCATGGGTTCGGTTTCTCCGTACGGCTGCGGTTCGGCGGGTTCGGCGGGCTCAGACGAGCTCGGCGAGGAAGGGCAGCAGGGCGTCCGCGACGGCCTGCGGGTTGTCGGCCATCGGGTAGTGGCCGGACCCCTCGATCATCACCTGCCGGGTGCCGAGCGCCGCGGCCTGGCGCTCGGCGACGGCCGCCGGGTCCGGGAAGTCGGGGTCCTTGCCGCCCATCAGGACGAGCGAGGGGCAGCGGACGGCCGCGCACCAGCCGATCGGCGCGGAGTCCCCGGTGACGTGTCCGCGGGTGGCGGTCTTGCGCCCGGGGGTGTGCAGGTCGGCGACCAGCCCGGCCACGTACGCGTCGAGGTCGGCGGGCCGGGGGCCGGGGAAGGCCATCTTGCGCAGGTAGAAGCCCCAGACGGCCGGCCAGTGGACCATCGCGGTGCCCATGACGGCCATCACGCCGCGCATCAGGGCGTTGGCCCGGTGCTCGACGAAGGCGTCGATCAGCGCGATTCCGGCGACCCGCTGGGGCGCGTCCCCGGCGAGCTTGACCACGGTCGCCCCGGTGTAGGACTGCCCGACCAGGACGGCCCGCTCGATGCCGAGGTGGTCGAGGAGGGCGAGGACGTCGGTGGCGACGGCGGCCGGGCTGTAGTCGTCCCAGACGATCGAGGACTCGCCGAAGCCGCGCACGTCCACGGTGATGACCCGGCGCCCGGCGGCGGTGAGCAGCGGGTGCAGGTGCCGGTAGGCGCGGCGGCTGTCGAGCATTCCGGGGAGCAGGACGACGGGGGCGCCGTCGCCCTGCCGGGTGTCGTCGAAGGCGATCCGGCCGCCGGGGACGTCGAGGTACTGGGTGCTCGGGGTGATGGTGCCGTTCACGGTGGTCTCCACGGGGTCGGTGCTGCCGATAGCCATAAAGCTATGGCTAATAGCCTTAGCCGTCAACCCCTTCCCCCGGTGTCCCGGGGGCGGCTCAGGCCCCCTCGACCCGGAACGGATCGTGCTCGCTGAGCAGCTTCTCCAGTCGGGCCTGGTCGACCCGGGCGACGGTGTCCGAGGACTCCTGCCGGTCCCGGATCACCTTGGCCAGCGTTAAGGCGGAGGTGACGGTGTAGAGGAGGCCGATCCCGAGGAAGGCCCTGGTCCACCCGCCGACGGGCAGGTAGGCGATCCCGGCGGCGAGGGCCCCGCCGGAGATCGCGAACGAGAGGACGGCCTGGACGTAGTACGCGGCCGTGGTGCGTGACTGCATCGGTGCGCTCATGGCGTCAGGATGCGGCGGCGCGGCCGGGCCGCACATGAGTAGGAGTACTCAGATAGACTGGGTGGATGACGGGTCGTTCGTTGACGTCCGACCACCTGCCCCCCAGCCGTCCCGGACGGATGGCTTGGAATCAGGGCCTCCTAGGATTAACGTTTGATAACGCAGCGCGGTCGTCAACGCCGTACCCAGACGGCACCGTGCGCCGTCGCCTAATCCCGCCGACCGGCCTCCGGGCAGGTCAGGGAGCCGGGGAACCACGTTCCTTGGGGTGAATCGGCGGGGCCCCGGCCCGGCCGTAGGAGACCTTCCTGCTCCGAACCCGTCAGCTAACCCGGTAGGCGCGAAGGAAGGAAAGGAGCGCGCCTCCGTGGCGTCGACGCACACCCCGGCACACCCGGCCGGCCCCGCGGCCGGTACCCAGCTCCTCGACCACCCCGGCCCGGACGGCACCGAGTCCCTCGGCACCGACGACTTCGCCCCGGAGGCCGAGGCCAACCGCCACCGGATGCCGCGTCAGACCCGCGGGGCCTCCCCGCTGCTCGGCGTCACCGCCGTCGCCGCCACCCTGGGCGCCACCGGCTTCGCCTCCGCCACCCCGGCCGCCGCGCCCGCCGTCGAGGCCGCGGACGAGGCCCCGGTCACCCTCGCCGCCGACCCCGGCCTCGCGCTCGCCGCCCGCATCCAGCAGCAGGCCGACAGCCAGCGCACCGCCGCCGAGGAGGGCGCCCGCCTGCAGGCCGCGAAGGAGGCCGAGGCGAAGGCCGCCGCCAAGGAGGCCGACGCCAAGCGCGCCGCCGACGAGACCGAGCGCGCCAAGACCGCCGCCCTCACCCTGCCGGTGAAGGACTACAACCTCTCCGCCCACTACGGCCAGAGCGCCCGCTACTGGGCCCACCTGCACACCGGCCTGGACTTCGCCGCCGACACCGGCACCCCGGTCCACGCGGTGGGCCAGGGCACCATCACCTCGGCCGGCTGGTCGGGCGCGTACGGCTACCGGATCGTCGAGACCCTGCCCGACGGCACCGAGATCTGGTACTGCCACCTCTCCTCGATCATCAAGGGCTCCGGCGCGGTCGGTGCCGGCCAGCAGATCGGCAAGGTCGGCGCGACCGGCAACGTCACCGGCCCGCACCTGCACCTGGAGGTCCGTCCGGGCGGCGGTGCCCCGGTCGACCCGGAGACCTGGCTCCAGCAGCGCGGCCTCAACCCCTGACGGAACCCCCTGAACTCCTGGTGGGAGCCCCGACGAGAAGCGGGAGCCCCTGACGCGACGGCCGAGGGCCCCGGACACCCGGGGCCCTCGGCCGTTCACTCCGCCGACTCCGCCGACTCCGCCGGCAGTTGCGCCAGGTAGGCGTCGATCTCCTCCGCCCCCGGCTCCGGCGCGAGCTCCGGGAACTCCTCCACCAGCAGCCGCGGCAGCCCCGGCACCGTCCACTCGCCGATCAGGTCGAGCGCCACCTCGGCCGCCGCCGTCTCGAACTCCCCGAAGCCCCCGGCCAGTTCGTCCGGCATGGGCCGCCCCAGCGCGTTCAGCTCGGCCAGGTTGCGGTAGCTGCGCCGCATCAGGCCCTGTTCCAGCAGTCGCCGCGCGCCGTCGGTGGCCATGCCGACCGACAGCACCCGGCCCGGCCCCCAGCCCTGCTCGTCCGGTTCGTCCAGCCAGCCGGTCGGCACCAGCGCCTCGAACCCGGCCAGCCGCTCCTCCTCGCCGAGCCCGGCGAAGCCGGCCAGCCAGTTCCGCACCGCCGCCTCGTCCGCGGTGTCCACGCCGTGGGCGTGCAGCAGCACCGCGTACAGCCGCGGCCAGGTGACCAGGTCGGCGCGGCGCAGCAGCCCGGCTGCGACCTCGCCCTGCCACTCGGCCTCGGCGTGCAGCCGCTCCTGGCGCTTGGCGTTGAGCCGCTTCGCCGCCCGCTGGTGGTCGATCAGCAGCCGCACGGCGTCGCCGTACGCGAGCGGGTCCGCATCCGGGGCGGGTTGGACGTAGAGGTGGAGCCGCTCGTACAGCAGGTGCTCCACCGCGTTGGAGGTCAGTTCGGGCCAGCCGTCGTGCATCCTGCCCTCGCCCAGTTCCAGCAGCGCCAGCACCGTGCGCAGCGGCTCCTCGGCCACCGGCGCGCGGTCCTGCTCGGCCGCCCAGTCGAGCAGGTCGGCGGCCCTGGTGCGCGGGGCGAGCCGCAGGTCTTCGTCGTTCATGTTCCGAACGGTAGCCGTCGGACGGGGGTAGGGTCGGCAGCCATGGTCCCCGTACGCCTCACCGGCCCCAGGCTCGCCATCCGCGAGTACCACCACACCCCGGAGGAACTGGACGCGCTGTACGCGCTGTACAGCGACCCGGAGGTGACCCGCTACCTCCCCTTCGAGCCGCGTGACCGGGAGACCTGCGCCGACCAGATCGAGCTGTACCTGGAGGAGGCGATGGCCGAGGAGCGGGACACCTACCGCCTCGCCGTCGTCCGGCGCGAGGACGCCGAGGACCCGGCGGACGCGCTGCCGATCGCGCACGCCAGCCTCACCCTCGGCAAGTACAGCTCCGCTCACCTCGGTTACGTGCTGAGCCGCAGGGTGTGGGGCCGCGGCTACGCGGGCGAGATCGCCGGGCTGCTCTGCGAGCTCGCCTTCGGCCCGCTCGGGCTGCACCGGCTGGCCGCCCGGGTCGACGTCGACAACACGGCCTCCGCCAGGGTGCTCACCAGGCTCGGCTTCCAGCTGGAGGGGCGGGTGCGGCACGACCTGCACAAGGGCGGCGTCTGGTCGGACTCGTACCTGTACTCGCTGCTCGTCGACGAGTGGACCGGCCCCCTCGCCTCAGGATAGGTGGGGTTAACCCCACCCCCGATGCGCCGGTCCCCCGGATGCCCCCCGACCTGCGGTTCCGCCAGACTGTACGACGTCAGCGAGTACGAACGACCGCGAGAACGAGGGGCCGGGGGCCGGGACATGAGCAGCAGCCGAAGCACGCTGGACCATGGGTGGGACGTCCTGGGCGGTCACGACGACCCGCGCCCCGCGCGGGCCCGCCGGACCGAGCAGCCGCCGCCGTTCTGGCGGGCGCCGTTCTCCGCGTCCTACTACCGCGAGATCGGCTACGCGCTCACCGGCCTGCCGGTGGCGATCGCCGGCTTCACCGTCGCGATCACCATGTTCTGCTTCGGAGCCGGCACCTTCGTCACCGTCCTCGGCCTGCCCGTGCTGGCGAGCCTGACCACCGTCGCCCGCGGCTTCGGCCGGCTGGAGCGGGCCCGGGTGCGCGGCATGCTCGGCCTGGACGTGCCCGGTTCGGCGCCGGTGCGCCAGGTCCGTCCGGGTGGCTGGGGCGCGATCACCGCTCGGCTGGCGGACGTGGCGGGCTGGAAGGCCGTGCTGTACCAGGTGGTGATGTTCCCGTGGGCGGTGTTCAGCTTCTCCATGACGCTGGTGTTCCTGCTGCTCGGCTGGACGATGGCGCTCTACCCCGCCTACCACTGGGTCTTTCCGACCTACACCGACTGGCGTGGCTACCGGCTGTACGACTTCACCGACAGCGACCACGTCCGGCACGTCCACTACATCGAGGGCACCTGGCAGATCGCCGCGTTCTCGGTGGCCGGGCTGCTGCTGGTCTTCCTGACCGCGCAGCTGGTCCGCGGCCTGACCAACGTCAACCGGGCCGCCGCCCTGGGCCTGCTCGGGCGCTGAACCCGCCCACCGTCCAGGCCCCGCCCACCGTCCAGGCCCCGCCCGCGCTCCGGATGCGGTCGGGGCCGGCCCGTGTTCGGATGGCCGGGTGGCCGCCGCACGCACCTCCGCGCCGAACCCCGACATCCTGATCACCTCCCGTCCGCTGGACGAGTACTGCGCCATGTTCGGCCTCACCCGCGCCCTGCTCGCCGCCCTGCCCGGGCCGCTGCTGGACTGCCCCGGCGGCGCGGCGGGCCTGGCCGCCGAGGCGCGTGAGCTGGGCTGCCGGGTGATCGCCGCCGACCCGGCGTACGCCCTGCCGCTGCCCGAGGTGGCGGACCGCGCCCTGGCGGCCCGGGACTCGATGGCCGCCGCGATGGCGGCCCGCCCGCACCTGTACCCGGCGACCGGCCGCTGCCGGTCGGAGCGCTACCTGCGCAGCTGGGACCGCGCCCGCCGACTGTTCACCGCCGACTCGGCCGCCCACCCGCAGCGGTACGTGGCCGCCGCGTTGCCCCGACTGCCCTTCGCGGACGGCGCCTTCGCCCTCACCCTGAGCGGCTACCTGCTCTTCGCCTACCCCGAACTGTTCGGCCCCGAGCGTCAGTTGGCCGCACTGGCCGAGCTGGTCCGGGTCACCGCCGCGGACGGCGAGGTCCGCGTCCAGCCGCTGTACGACGGGTACGGGCGCCGCTGCGGGCACCTCGACCGGCTGCGGTACGCGCTCGGCGAGCACCGGATATCCAGCGAGGTCCGCCGCGTCCCCCGCGGGGACGGCCGCCCCCGCCGGGTGCTGGTGCTGCGGGCCGCCGACCACCGCCGCCGGGAGCTGGGCGACAGCCGGATCGGTAATAGTCACTAGTCCGGTTTGGTCCTATACTCGCTCGCATGAGCGAGACCACGATCCGGCCCGCCGGGCCGGCCGACGCCGACCGGCTCACCGCGCTGATCCAGGCCTCCAGCGCCTACCGCGGCGCGTACTTCGCGATGATCGACGGCTACGTCGTGACGCCCGACTACGTGGAGCGCCACGAGGTCCGGATGGCCGTGACCGACGACGGCCGGCTGCTCGGCTTCTGCGCGCTGATCCGCGAACCGGCCGAGCTGGACCTGATGTTCGTCGCGGACGAGGCCCAGGGGCTCGGCATCGGACGGCACTTGATCGCCGACATGCTCGACCGCGCCCGCGAGGCCGGGATCTCGGCGGTCAAGGTCGTCTCGCACCCGCCCGCCGAGGGCTTCTACCGGCAACTGGGCGCCGAGCGCACCGGCACCCGCCCGCCGCGGGCCAAGACCCCCTGGCCGCAGCCCGAACTGCGCTTCACCGTCTAGGAGTTGTCACCGGCCGGCGGAACGGGCGGTGCCGACGGCGTCGACGGTGCCGACGGCGTCGACGGTGTCGACGGCGCTGACGGTACCGGCGGAGCGGGCCGGGCCGCCGACGAAGGCGGCGAAGCCTGCGCCGGGACGAAGGCCGCCACCTGCAGCCGGGACAGGATCTTCTCCGCCAGCCAACTACGGTCCGACCCGTACGGAATCCCCTGCGGGTCGACCAACTGCGCCGCCACCGCGTCCCGCAGCCGCTGCGCCTCGGTGCCGGGCAGCCGGGAGAGCAGGCCCCGGGCGGCCAGCAGCGCGTGGTACTGCTCGAAGCCCGAGCGCGGGTGCTCGATCGCGTCCAGCACGCTCGGCAGGTCCGCCAGCGACGGGTCGCCCTGCATCAGCGCGAGCGCCTGGATCCGGCGGCCCTCGGAGCCGTCCGCGAAGAGGTCCCGCACCTGGCCGGCGGTCAGCGCCGAGCGCTTCGCGGTGGAGCGGACCTCGGCGACCACGCCCTCAGGCCCGGCGGGGGAACCCGAGGACGGCGGCAACTGCGCGGCCAGCGCTGCCGGTTGCTCGGCACTGCCGCCGAGCAGCCCGAGGTGCCGCATCGCGCGCACCCGCAGGTCGTCCGCGCCCACCTTGTCGCCGTGCCGGTCGCGGTCCTGCCCGGCCAGGAAGAGGTCCAGCGCCTGGTCCGCGTCGGTCAGCACCTGCGGCAGCGCGAGCCGGGTCACCAGCCAGCCGGCCAGGAAGCCGAGGACCAGGAAGTACAGCACCAGCGCGGCCGCGAACGGCACCGCCGCGTCCTCCCCGCCGAGCGCGGGCGCCAGCGCCGTACCGAGCTGGTGCAGACGCTCACCGAGCGAACCGAGCTGGGTCAGCCCGACGCCCAGCAGCACCTTGGTCAGCCAGTCCGACACCTGCTCCAGGTTGGTGTTCGGCGCGTACGAACCCTGCGGCTCGCCGGAGCCGCTCTTCACCCGGGGCACCCCGAACAGGAAGCCCAGCGCACCGCCGACCACCGTCGAGGCCCCGGCCACCACCAGCCCGCCGCCGAGCGCCTGCCAGGTGTGCTCCCGGCCGAGTGCGAACAGCAGCAGCCCGAGCAGTCCCGTCCCGCCGAGCACCCCGGCGGCCGCCCGCTGCGCCGCCCGCAGCGCCGACGTGCCGACCCGTCGCGCCTTCGCCATGGCCCACCCCCAGTGTCCGCGCCGCTCCGCTGCGCCCCGTCGTTCCCGTGGGGCCGCGCCGACTCTAGCGCCGCGGTCCCACCACGGGAACGCCTCGGGAGCGGCCCGGCTACGACGGGCCGGTGCCCGGAAACGCAGACGGCCCGCGGGCTGCTCCTCGACGCCGGCCCGTGCACTGGCCTGGCGCCGAGGCACCGGGGATGTACCGGTGAGCCCGCGGGCCGGGTGACTGCTGTGGATTTCGCCTGCCGGAGGCCTCAGGGCCTCACCCTGCGCAGGCAGGGGCGGCTCTAGCGAGCAGCCACCTCACGCATCCTGATGGAACTCAATTCAGGATCACCTCCTTTCAGTGTGCCGCCACTGTAGGCAGCCCACCGGCGGGAGGGCAACGGATTATTCGAGGCAGGCGATCAGGCGCTCTTCACCTTCTCCTGGAACTTGGTGTAGTCGATCACGTTGTCGGGCGACGGCGCCTGGATGGTGACCGGCTTGTCGTAGTCGGTGAAGTCGATCTGGCCCTGGTCCTTGCCGGTGGTCTTCTCCATCCGCACCGGGTAGAACTTGCCCTCGGTGGCGATGTGCAGGATCGACTCCTCGCCCTGGTCGTCCTTCTCCTTGAGGCTGAAGGTCTTGACCCCGTTGACGGTGCCGGCGCTGCCCTTGCTGGGGGTGCTCGACCCGTCGTTCAGCATCTGGTTGCTCGCGTCGTTGAGCTTGCAGAAGTCGGCCATGTCCTTCATCTTGGGGTCGTTCTGGAACCCGGTGAGGTAGCGGCCCTTGAACTCCGCGACGGCGTCGCCCTTCGGGCCGCCGAAGGTCTTCCAGAATTGCGCGTCCGGCTTCATGAAGTACGACTTGCCGTCGCTGATCATTTCGAAGGAGCCCATGCCGGGCATGGCGATGGT
Organism: Kitasatospora sp. NPDC023118; assembly: GCF_055560875.1. Taxonomy (NCBI): domain Bacteria; kingdom Bacillati; phylum Actinomycetota; class Actinomycetes; order Kitasatosporales; family Streptomycetaceae; genus Kitasatospora; species Kitasatospora sp. NPDC023118. The sequence goes on along the minus strand of NZ_JBVHHW010000003.1, from coordinate 20,453 downwards.
GCCCTGGCACCGGCCCTTGGTGTCCATCACCATGTCGATGGTCATGGTGCCCTCGTCGGACGCCATCTTGCCGGAGATCTTGACCGAGGTGGCCGAGGCCAGCGCGTCCTTCGCCTGCTTCTCGATCTCCTGCGCGCTCAGCTTGTCGGTGTCGAGCTTGGCCACCGTGGGCGTGGGGGTCGGAGTCGCGCTGGGGGTCGCGGCGGCGCTGGTCGCGGGGGCGGCGGCCTTGTCCGCGCCCTTGTCCTTGTTGTCGCCGCAAGCGGCGGTGCCCGCTCCGAGCAGAAGGCAGATCGCGGCGGTGCTGACCAGGCGCTTCGACAGCATGAGGTGGTTCCTTGTCCCGGGGCACGGCCCGGCCGCCCCCAACTGGATGAATTCTGCCTCAGCAGTATGGTTCAGCCCCCGGACAGCAGATCTTGAAATCGACCCCCGTTACAGGTTCGTGGCAGGACCGTGCTCTGCCCGTACCCGGGAAATGCGAAAGGCCCGGAGGACGGATCCTCCGGGCCTTTCGGCTACTGAGTAGCGGGGACAGGATTTGAACCTGCGACCTCTGGGTTATGAGCCCAGCGAGCTACCGAGCTGCTCCACCCCGCGTCGGTGAACACAACAATACGGGGAAGTCGCCGAGATGGGAAATCGGTTCTTCGGGCGCCTCCGCCGGCGGCGCCGAGCAGGGCTCTCAGACCGCCCCGGCGGCCCGCCGCCCGCGCCGCGAGGCATGCCGGGCCGCCCGGGATCTCGCCCAGGCCGCGAAGCAGACCAGCGCCACGAAGCAGGGCACCATCAGCACTCCGTAGACCACCAGGAACCCGTCCGTCCCCAGGTCGGCCGCGGCGTTCCAGGTGCCGTGCAGCACCATCGCCAACAGCAGCCCGGCCGGCGCGGCCAGCCGGGCCAGCCAGCGCCGTCCGGTGGTCAGGGCGACGGCCAGGCCGATCCCGGTGAGCGCGGTGAACAGCGGGTGGGCGAAGGGGGAGAGCAGGGCACGCAGCACGAAGGTCTGCACGGTGCTGTCGAAGTCCCGCAGGCTGGGCCGGTCGCCCAGGCCGATGTTGTCCAGCCGGTTCCGCTGGTCGGTGGTGAAGGCCCGGCCCAGGTAGAGGACGTTCTCGACGAAGGCGAAGCCGCAGGCCGTCATCCCGCCGAGCACCACTCCGGCGGCCAGCGTGCGCGGTCGGGAGCGGCGGTGCGGGGTACCGCCGGAGAACGGGGCCGGGCACAGGTACGGCAGCGGCCGCAGGTAGGGGCGCAGCCGCAGTCGGCCCCGGGCGTGCGGTCCGGCCGGGCGGCGCTCGTACGGGCGGGGGTGCCGGGGCGCGGGCGACCGTTGCAGCAACGGCGCGCAGGGGCGCCCGGTGCGGCGGCCGTGGCAGCGCAGCCGCTGGCCGAGCGGCAGGAGCAGCACCACCAGGGCGGTGGCTTTGGCGCTCTCCTCGATCAGCGGGGTGGCGATCCCGGCGCCGAGCAGCTCACCGAGCCGGCCCGGATGCGCGGTCAGGTAGTCGGCGGTCCAGTTGTTGGCCAGGATCGCGATCGTGGTGGCCGCGCAGGCGCCCCAGCCGAGGCAGAACACGGTGTGCCGCAGCGGCACCCGGGCGGTCAGGTTGAGCCAGGCCAGGCCGCCGAGCACGAAGGGCAGCGGCACCATCGCCAGGCCCAGGCCGACCAGCAGCCCGACCGTGCCGGTCTGCCGCTGCACCAGGTGCAGGATCAGCACCCCGCAGCCGATCAGGATCAGCACGGCGGTCGCGGTGACCGAGGAGAGCGCCATCGAGCGGCCGCGACCCGGCGGTGGTTCGGACGTGCTCGTTACGGCGGGAGTGGCGGAAGCGGCGGATCCGGCCGGCGGTAACGTGCCGCCCGGCCGGGGCAGCAGCCGGTGGGCCCGGCGTCCCCGGGGCCCCGGGATGGTCCGGGTGCCGCCGGTGCGCGGGACCGTCCCCGGTACGTCGGCGGCGGCGCGTCCGGGCGTCCGGAACCCGCCGCCGGACGGGCTGCCCATGCGGCACAGGGTAGGCCACGGCAGCCGCCCGTCGGGAGGACTCGGGACGAACCGTCCGGCGGTCGCACGACCGTCCGCTCAGTCGGCCGCCGCCTGTTCGAACGGCGGCCGAGGGCTCAGCGGCGGCGGAACAGCAGGTCGTGGACCACGTGGCCCTTGGCGATCCCGGCGCGCTCGAACTTGGTGACGGGTCGCCAGTCCGGTCGCGGTGCGTAGCCGGGGATGCTGCCGTCCGGGTGGTCCGCGGGCTCCAGCCAGCCGGTGCCGTCACCCTCCGGGTGCAGGTTCTCCAGCTCCGGCGAGGCGGACAGCACGGTGAGCATCTGCTCCGCGTACGGCTCCCAGTCGGTCGCGCAGTGCACCAGGGCACCGGGGGCGAGCCGGGGCAGCACGAGGTCGAGGAAAGACGGCTGGATCAGCCGGCGCTTGTGGTGCTTGGGCTTGGGCCACGGGTCGGCGAAGTAGACCCGCAGTCCGGCCAGCGAGGCGTCCGGCAGCATGTCGCGCAGCAGGATGACGGCGTCACCGGCGGCCAGCCGGACGTTCTGCGAACCGTCGCGCTCCAGCAGGCCGAGCAGGTTGCCGTGGCCAGGGGTGTGCACGTCGGCGGCGAGGATGCCCGTCGACGGGTCGGCGGCGGCCATCGCGGCGGTGGTCTCGCCCATGCCGAAGCCGATCTCCAGGGTGACCGGCAGGCCGCCGAACAGCTCCCGCAGATCCAGCGGGCTGCCGTCGATCGGGATGCCGTACGTCTCCCAGCTGCGGTCCAGGGCGCCCGCCTGGGCGTTGGTCATCCGGCCCCGGCGCGGCTGGAAGCTGCGGATGCGACGCTCGCGGTGCTGGGCCTCGGTGGCCTTGTGCGGGTACATCGGCGCGGGGTAGGCGGCCGGCGCGGCGGACATCCGGGCGGACGGCGATTGCTGGGGGATCGGGGCGGTGGCAGTCACAATCCCCCGAGTCTACGGGGCCGTGCGGGGCACCCGTCGGGGTGTGTGACGGGGCTCATCCGCGGCCCCCAGCCGCGCGGCTCATCCGCGGCCCCAGCCGCGCGGTCCGTCCCGGCCCGGGCTGGGAGCGGCTCAGCCGCCCGCTTCCAGCGCGGCCAGCGCCCGGCGGGCCACCTCGCGGCCGATCGGCAGCGAGGCCGTCGCGGCGGGGGAGGGGGCGTTCAGCACGTGGACGGTACGGCGCGGGGAGCGCGGGTCCTCCGGGTCGAAGCCGGCGAAGGCGAAGTCGTCCAGCAGCGAGCCGTCCCGGGCCACCGCCTGGGCCCGTACCCCGGCGGTGGTCGGCACCAGGTCGGCGCCGGTCACGGCGGGCAGCAGGCGCTGGACGGCGGTGGTGAACGCCCGCTTGGACAGCGAGCGGTGCAGCTCGCCGACCTCGTAGCGCCAGTGCCGGCGCAGGATCCGCCAGGTGCCGGGGAAGGCGAGGGTGTCGGCCAGGTCGCGCGGGTGCACGGTGCGCCAGTCGTAGCCCTCGCGGGCCAGCGCGGGCACCGCGTTCGGGCCGACGTGGACGTCCCCGTGGACGCCCCGGGTGAGGTGCACGCCGAGGAAGGGGAAGGCCGGGTCGGGCACCGGGTAGACCAGGCCGCGCACCAAGTCCCGCCGTTTCTCGGCCAGTTCGTAGTACTCGCCGCGGAACGGCACGATCCGCACGCCGGGGTCGTCCCCGGCCAGCCGGGCGATCCGGTCGCTGTGCAGCCCGGCGCAGTTCACCAGCACCCGGGCGCGCAGCTCCCCGTCGGTGGTGCCGACCGTCACGCCGTCCCTCCGCCTGGCCACCGTCCGCACCTCGGTGCCGGGCCGAAGCTCGGCGCCCGCCTCCCGGGCCAGCCGGGCGTACGTCGTCGCGACGGCCGGGAAGTCGCAGATGCCGGTCGTCCCGACGTGCAGTCCGGCCAGGCCGCTGACCTCCGGCTCGTGCCGGGCGATCCCGGCCCGGTCCAGCTCGGTCACCGGGATGCCGTTCGCCCGCCCCCGCTCGGCCAGCGCGGACAGCCGGGGCAGCTCGGCGGCGTCGGTGGCCACGATCAGTTTGCCGGTCACCTCGTACGGGATGCCGTGCTCGCGGCAGAACGCCACCAGCTCGGCGGCGCCCGCGACGGCGAACCGGGCCTTGTACGAACCGGGGCGGTAGTAGACGCCGCTGTGGATCACCCCGCTGTTGCGCCCGGTCTGGTGGGCCGCGAAGCCGGGCTCCTTCTCCAGGACGGCGATCCGCAGACCGGGGTCGGCCAGGGTCAGCGCATGGGCCGTGGCCAGCCCGACGATCCCGCCGCCCACGACCACGACATCGAACTCGCCCGCCACTTCGCGCTCCTGCCTGCCGCCCGGCCCCGTCTGCCGCCGATGCTGCCACGGGGACGGGTGGGGGTCGAGAGCGCGTCGTGCCGTCGGGCGGAGCCGCTTCCCCGCACGCCGGTCGGCCCGTGAAGGCTCCGCCGCGCGGCTGCGTGGTCCCCGTCCGTTCGCGTGGTGACGCGCCGGGTGCCCGGCACGCCGGCCTCGCGCGTCACCCGCCGTCCCCCGTCGGCTACGCCTCCCAGGGCCACCCGGCGTTCGTCCCCGCCTCCAGCAGCGGGATCAGCCGGAAGGCCGCGTCGCTCAGGCCGCCGAAGGTGTGCCGGTTGGCGCCGCCGCTGGGGCCGTGGCCCCGGGCGTAGCCCGCCAGGTTCCAGGTGTAGACCGGGACGTCGGCCGGGATCGCGGAGAGCGGATCGCTGCCCCGGTAGCCGGAGCCGGTCTGCTCGTCGGTGACGATGACCACCCGGTCGTGGCCCCGGTAGTGGCTGCGGACGGCCTGGGCGGTGTTGGTGCCGCCGAGGCTGCTGAAACGATCCAGCACCCGCAGTACCGCCTCGCCGCGGCCGACCTCGATCACCTGGCTGGTGGTGCCGAACTCGACCAGGTCGGCCTCGGCCGCCCGGACCTTCAGCGCGGTGCCGAAGATCGCCGCCGAGTCCGCCCGGTTGAGCTGGGTCTGGGCGCTGGGCCGGTCGAACATCGAGCCGGAGCGGTCGACCAGGATCAGCGTGCGGCCGGGCAGCTCGGGCACGTTGGCGAGCGAGTGACCGAGTGCCGTCTCCAGCGCGTGCCCCCACCGCAGCGAGGGCGCGTGCCGGTAGGCGGCCAGGTAGCGGAACGGGAACTGGCGCGAGCGCCGTACCTCGCCCGGATCGGAGATCCGCCGGGCCACCCCGGCCGCGACCGCGTCCGACACCCCGGCCTTGTCGAAGTTGCGCAGGTTCCGCACCAGCGCCATCGGGCCCATGGAGGGGATGATCGCCTCCCAGACCGCGGCGTCCAGCGGGCCCTGCAGCCAGCCGGCCAGCGCCTCCCAGGTCAGCCCGGCGGCGGCCAGCCGCTCGGCGCCGTCCTCGGCGGTCACGGCCGCCCGGCGCTCCTCGACCGGCAGCGCGAGCAGCTCGCGGTTGGCGGTCAGCAGCGGGACGGCCGCGGGCGGGACGGCCTCCTCCGGCCGGTGCCGGCGGTCCAGCGCGTAGCCGAACAGCGCGCCCTGCCAGGGCTTGTCCGGGTCCGGCGTCGGGTGGGTCAACTCCAGGACGTCGCCGAAGCGGTACCCCTTGGCCGCGGTGTCGTACTTGAGCAGCGAGCGCGCGTCGTACAGCCGCCGCACCGCGTCCGCGACGCCGCGCTTGAGCGGCTTGGGCAGCGCCCGGCCGTAGCGGGAGGTCCAGTACGCGAGCAGCTCGCCGGGCTCGTCGGCGCGCCGCAGCACGGCGTCGACGGCCTGCCGGGAGCAGCCGTGGGCGCCCGCGTCCAGCCGGGCCCGGGTGAACTCGGCGGCGCCGACCAGCGCGGCGGTGCGCATCTGCGCCCCGTACCGCAGCCAGCGCAGCAGCCCGAGGGTCCACTCCGGGTCGGCGACGGCGAGTTCGCGCACCAGCGCGGTGTAGCGGTCGTCGCGGTCGCCGCCGCGCTCGTAGAAGGTGTCCTGGCCGACCATGTTGGCGATCGACAAGAGGAAGAGTTCGGACTTGCGGTCCCGGACGTAGCCGACGCCGCCCTCGTGGGTGCGGCCGCGCTGCCCGGTCGTGGTCACCGGCGAGCTCGGACCCGCCTTGGCCTTACGGACGTTGAACCTGGACATGCAACAGCCCCCCTCGGTCTGTTGGTGGTGTCGACGGGAGGGAGGCATGACGCGGTGAGGGGTGCCCGAGATCATGTCGGCCGTTGGACGGCCGACATCGGCGGAGGTATATGCCTTGTGCTCTACCGAATTGAGCTAGCGGCCGCACTCACGCACGGCACGCCCGGGACTTGAACCCGGAACCGCAAGATCCGAAGTAACCCCCGCCTGCGCACCGGGCACTCCGAAGCGCGATGCCTCCCGAGATCAGGTCGGCGGCGGTGTTTCGCGGGCTCGAACCGCTGCACCGGAATACCGGCGCCTACCAGAAGTAACCGCTGCCGTCGCACCGGGAGGTGCGGAATTCTATTCACGTTTAGGTGTCCAGAGTTCGATTTCAGCTGAGGTGACAAAGCTGCTCTACCGACTGAGCTACACCGGCCCGAAGCCGATGACGGGACTCGAACCCGCGACCCGCCCATTAGGAGTGGAAGTAACCTCTGCCTGCGCACCTGGACGAGAGAGACCTTAGCGAGGTCCTCTCGCAGGTGCATCCCGTTTATCGTCAGGTCCCGCGGTTCACGTGGGAGCTCCCGGGATTCACGCCGGAGCGACGATCACCGCCCGCGCCCGCTCCGTCAACTCCCGCACCCGGCGTTCACCCTGGAAGGGCTCCAGTCGACGCAGCATTTCCACCACGTACTCCCGGCTGCGCTGCGAGGAGATCCGGCCGGCCACCTCGACGGCGCGCTCGCCGGCGGCGACCGCGGCGTCCAGGTTGCCCGCCTCCGCCTCGGCCATCGCCGAGACCACCAGCCGCAGGCCGTGCGAGCGGACGAAGCCCTCGGTGGGCTTGGCCAGCGCCTCGCGGGTGAACTGCCGGACCTTGGAGGGCACGCCGAGGTCGCGGAAGCACTCGGCGGCGTCGGCGGCGAGCCGGTCGTAGGCGTAGAAGTCGATCCAGGCCGGATCGGGGTCCCCGGCGCGCGCTCGTTCGAGTGCGCTCTCCGCGGCGCCGAGCGCCGTCGCACACGCCGCCGCATTGCGGGCCTTGGCCTGGGCCCGTGCCTCCACCAGGTGGAAGAAGCTCATGGTTCGGGCGGTGGCCAGGCCCCGGTTGCGCTCCAGCGCGGCCTGGGAGAGGTCGACGGCCTCCTCGGCGAAGCCCCGGTAGCCGGCCTGCAGGCTCATCGAGGCGAGCACGTACCCGCCGAGCGGCACGTCGGCGGCGGCCCGGGCGAGTCGCAGGGCCTGGATGTAGTAGCGCTGCGCGGCCTCGTGCTGCCCGGTATCGAAGGCCATCCACCCGGCCAGCCTGGTCAGTTCGGCCGTCGCGCCGAACAGCGCCCGGCCGACCGCGTCGCTGTACGAGGCCAGCAGCAGCGGCGCCGCCTCCACCCGCAGGCACTCCGGCACCATCGACGAACGCCAGTCCCCGCCACCGTACTTGGAGTCCCAGCGGCGGGCCTCCTGGGCGGCCTCGCGGAGCTTGGCGGCGTCCGACTGGCCGACCCGGTAGGAGGAGCTCTCGCTCGGCGAGCGCGGCACCTCCCGCGCCACCGAGCCGTCCGCCGGGTTGATCAGCCAGCGGGAGACGGGCGTCGCGTACGCGGCGACCGAGAAGGTGCCGGCCAGGCTGTCGCTCCAGCGGCCCCCGCCGGGCCCCCGGCGCAGGTCGAGGTCGACCCGGAACAGGTCGGTGGCGGAGCGGACCGCGTCGGCGACGTCGCGCGGGAAGGCCAGGCCGAGTTCGGGCGCCGGGTCGGTGTCGCCCAGGCCGATCTCCTCCAGCGGGACGGGCCGGCCGAGCTTGCCGCCGATCGCGGTGGCGATCAGGTGCGGGACCGGCCCCTGCGGGACCATGCCCTTGCCGACCCAGCGGGCCACCGAGGTTTTGTCGTAGCGCAGCGTCAACCCGCGTTGCGCGCCGAGGTCGTTGACCCTGCGGGCGAGTCCGGCGTTGCTGATCTGGGCGAGGGTCAGGAGCGTGCCGAGCCGTTCGTTCGGTCCTCGTGGGCTGACGGTCATGGTGGCGGCGGCACCTCCTGCGGCCTTGTGCGCGGGGCCCGGGCGGCACCGGGCCGTAGCTGCTGCACCTAGAGTAGTCGGACGCGTTCCGACGGTTAAGAGGCCGCATTCCGGATGGCGGGATCGCACACCCGGCGGCGCCGCGCCGGGCCCTCGCGGGGGTTGGTCCGGACCACCCGGAGCGGATCGGACGCGCCGCGCGCCGGAGCGCCGTGCTCCGGTCCCGTGTTCACGTGCGCCCGGCCGTGCCCCCTGGCCCGACCGGCTGCTCGGCGATTCGCTGGTGGTCGTGGGTCGGCCCGCCGTCGAGGACCCGGCGGGCCGGGGGACGCCGCCGCCTCAATCCCCGCGGGCGGCGGCTGAGTCCGGGAGGGCATGCGGATGCCCTCCCGGGCTGGGCAACGCCTTTCGGCCATCTCGCGATGCCCATGCCAAAGGCGCCCCGGGCGGTCCGGGCCGGGGAGGGGGAGGCCCGGCCCGCTCGAATCCACTCCGCTGGAACGTCCGTTCAGTACTTCTCCGCATCCCTCGCCGAAGTCGCCGCCGAAGGCGTTGCCGAAGCCCGCGTCGCGACCTGCGCCGGACTCCGTGTCGAACTTCGTGTCGAACTCCGTGTCGAAGCCCACCCCGAAGCGCGCGCCGAAACAGAAGCGGAACCGACACCACCGGCCCCGGCAGCGCCCGGTGGTGGCACGATGTCTCCAGACGGCGCGCCGGACCCGAGGGCACGCCCGGACGCGCGTGCCGGCCGCCACGGCACCTCACCCGGCCGCCCGCCCGGCGCCGGACGCGCCGCGCGAGTGCAGGTCCTCGTCCGGTGGAGGCGCGATGCGGTGGCTGACGGGCTGGAGCACGGGCGCGCCCCGAGCGGGCACGCCCGCGCACGAGGCCCTCGCCACGGTGGCGCCGATCGCCGCGCGTCCCCTGTGGACCGGCCCCAACCCGCTCTGGGCCGTGGGCGACTGGCGGCCCGAGGAGATCCGCCTGGTCTCCCTCCGCCCCGGCGCCCCCGCCGCGGTCAGCACCGGCCCGAACGCCCCCGACCCCGGCGAGGACACCCCCGCCACCAGCCGGCTCGCCGTCCTCGGCCACTGCGGCGCCACCGACGCCGAACTCGCCGCCGGCCTCGCCGCCGCCCGCGGCGGCGCCGTCCGCCACCTGACCGCCTGGCCCGGCAGCTACACCGTCGTGCTGCGGGCCGGCACCAGCTCCACCCTGCTGCTCACCGACCTGGCCGGCGCCCAGCCCGTCTTCCACACCCCCTGGGCCGGCGGCACCGCGTACGCCACCGCCGCCCTCCCGCTCGCCGACCTGGTCGGCGCCCCGCTGGACACCGGCCACCTCGCCGCCCGGCTCGCCTGCCCGGAATCGCCCGAGGCGCTCGGCACCGGCACGCCGTACCTGGGCGTCCAGCGGGTGCCGCCCGGCCATGTGCTCGCCATCCGCGGCGGCCGCCCGTACCTCGATGCGTACGACGAACCGCCCGGTGCCGAGCAGCCGCGCGACGAGGCGCCCGCCATCCGCGAACTCACCCGCGCCCTGCTGGAATCCGTCCGCTCCCGGGTCCGCACCACCGCGCCGGCCGCCGAGGCCGCCGGGCGCGCCCGGCTCGGCGTCGACCTCTCGTACGGCACCGCCTCCGCCACCGTCGCCCTGCTCGCCGCCGCCGTACCGCTGCCGCCGGTGCCGTCCGCGGCCGCCGCCCCGGTGGTGCCCGCCGGAGCCTGGACCGGCGGGGCCAGGGCGGGTGGGGCCAGGACCGGCGCGGTCAAGGGCTCCTGGGCCCGGTCCGCCGCGCAGGGACCCTCCGCCCCCGAGCAGCTGGCCGCCGTCACGCTCGGCGAGACCGAACCGCCCGCCACCCTCGCGCTGGCCCCCGACACCCCGCGGCTGCGGCACACAGTGCTCGGCCCCGGCCCCGACACTCTCCCGTACGCCGGGCTGCGCGCCGATCCGCAGTCCGGCCGGCTCACCGACGAGCCAGGCCCCGAACTCATCGCCGCCGCCCGCGCCGAGGCCCGCTTCGACGCGGGCGGCACCGACCACCTCACCGGCTACGGCGCCCGCCAGGTACTCGACGGCCACCCGGCCCGGCTTGCCGACCTGATCCGGGCCGGCCGGCCCCGCGAACTCCTGCCCCCGGTCGCCGCACTGGCCGGCGCCGACCGGGTCGCCGCGGGCGTGCTGGCCGGCGCGCTGCGCACCCCGCTCACCGTGGTCCGGGCCGCCCACCGGCTCTCCAGGGTCCGCTACGCCGAGGCGCTGGACGAGGCGGCCGCCAAGCTGACCGCCCGCCACGTCCCGGACGGCGGCGGCACGGCGGGCGACCGCTCGGCCGTCGATCTCGCCTGGTGCGTGCCCGGCCCGGCCGCCCGCTGGCTCTCCGACGAGGCGCTCTCCTCGGTGGCCCTGCGGCTCCGCCTGGCGGCGCGCAAACCAGCGCCCGAGGAACACCCCGGCGCGTACCGCGCCCGGCACGCCCTTTACCGGCAGGCACGCTCCTACCGCACGCTCGTGCACGCCGCCGAACAGCCCGGCCAGCGGCTGCACGCGCCCTTCCTCGACAACCAGGTGGTCCGCGCCGCCCGGCTGCTCCCCGACGACGTCCGCCTCCAACCCGGCGCCCGGCACGCCCTCCTGCACGCCGTCCTCGCCGGCGCCGGCCGCACCGACCTGCCCCCCGACTGGGGCCGCGGCCCCCGCCCCGACCGCACCGCTCCAGCCCGGGCGGGCCTGCGACTCGCCGCCGACGGCCTCGCCGAACTCTTCGACGCCCCGCTCCTCGCCGAGGCAGGCCTCATCGACCTCCCCGCCGTCCGTGCCGGCCTCGCCCACTCCGCCGACCCTGCCGCCCCCCTCTCCCCGGCCGTCCTCGCCGGCCTCGCCGACCTCGTCTCCACCGAACTCTGGCTCCGCCGCCTCCGCGCCCGCCGCCACGGTGCCTGCTGGACCGGCCTCCCCCACCCCCACCTCCCAGCCCTCACCCCCTGACCCTCGGCACCCCGGGCCGGACACGCCCCCACCTGCCGCTGCCCGACGCGCCGAGGGCAGGTTCGACCGGGGCCCCGCCCTGGCGCCTGGGCGCCGCGGAGCGCACGGCGCCACCGGGGCACCCCCACCGCCGTCCGGCGCGGCTGTCCCTGCCCGCCGCGCGGGGCAGGTGATGATGGCGGGGCTGTGAGTCCACGGTGAGGGGAGTGTGTGGTGGCCGGTGTGCGCCCGGGACAGGACGTTCCCGTTGTGCTGTCGGTGCTCGGGCGGCCGCCGACGGGGCGGCCGCCCGGGGTGCTGGCGGCGTGCGACGGGTCGGACGGGTCGCTGTGGGCGCTGGACCGGGCGATGACGGAAGCGGAGCTGTTCGGGCTGCCGCTGTACGTGCTGGCCGTGGTGAACCCGGCGCCGGCCGGGTACCCGCCGGGGATGGCGGAGCTGGTGCAGGAGAGCGTGGAGACGCTGGTCGAGAGCATGGCGGACGGGCTGCGCCGGGCGGTGGCCACCGTGCTGCGGCAGCGGGTGCGGCCGTTCACGGGGGAGATGTCGCTGCACGTGGTGCTGGGCAATGCGATCGCGGTGCTGTTGGAGGCGTCGAGCCGGCAGCACACGCTGGTGCTCGGCACCCGGGGCAACGGCGGGTTCGCCCGGCTGCTGCTCGGCTCGGTGAGTTCGGCGGCCGTGCACCACGCGGCCTGCCCGGTGCTGGTGGTCCCGGCGCCCGTGGAGGCCTGACCAGCGGGAACGGCCCCGGGTGTCGGGAATGTGCCGAGATGGTTCATCGTTCATCCATCTCGTACGCCCGACCCAAGACGCCCTCTGGAGCCCCCGAAATGAAGGTCGAGATCTGGTCCGACATCGCCTGCCCCTGGTGCTACATCGGTAAGCGCCGCTTCGAGCAGGCCCTGGCGGACTTCCCGGGCAAGGAGGCCGTCGAGGTCGTCTACCGCCCGTACCAGCTGGTCCCGGACGCGCCGGCGACGGCGAGCCCGCACCGCGCCTGGCTGGCCGAGCGGTACGGCCCGCAGTCGGTGGCGATGGACGCGCGGGTGGCCGAGCTGGGCCTCGCCGAGGGCATCACGTACGACTTCGACGCCGCCCTGCACGCCAACACCTTCCTTGGCCACCGCCTGCTGCACCTCGCCGAGACCGAGTACGGCGCCGAGGCCCAGGGCCGTCTGAAGGAGGCCCTGCTGAAGGCGCACTTCACCGACGGCGTGGACGTCGGCGACCGCGCCGCGCTGACGGACGTCGCCGTGGCGGCGGGCCTGGACCGCGAGCGGGTGGCCGCCTACCTGGCGGGCGACGAGGGCTCCGCCGAGGTGACCGCCCAGCTGGCCGAGGCCCGTGAGCTGGGCATCACCGCCGTGCCGACCTTCGTGTTCGAGGGCAAGTGGGCGGTCCAGGGCGGCCAGGAGGCCGAGACCTTCCGCAAGGTGCTGGAGCAGGTCGCCGCCGAGATCGGCGAGCACCGCCCCGCCCCGGTGCAGGTCGCCCCGGCCGGGGAGGCCTGCGCGGACGGATCCTGCGCGATCTGAGCGATCTGAGCGACCTGAGCGATCAGAGCGTTCTCAGCGATCCGAGCGATCTGATCGGATCCGAGCGATCCGGGCGATCCGGGAAAGGACGCCCTCCGAGGCCCGTTCCAAGAGCTGTCAGATGCTCCCGGAACGGGCCTCGGCCCGCGCCAGGGGTGTCAGGAGCACCTGAAGCGCGCCTCGGCCCAGTCCGCGAGGTTCAGCGCCGACCAGATCCCGTGCACCGGCGTGACCCCCAGCTTGATCGACTTCTGCCCGGCCAGCGGCACGTGCACCGGCACAGGGTCGTCCCCGGCGGCGAGCGCGCGGGAGCTCCACAGGGTGCGACCGTCGCCGCCCTGGACGGAGAACACCACCCCGCCCGGGGTGAGCGTGGCGTCGTCCACCCCGGCGACGGCGTCGAAGGACGTGCAGCCGCGGTTGAGGTCGATCAGCGTGGTCGCCGGGGCGTGCACGGTGATGGCGTGCGGCAGGTACTCGCCGCCGATCCACGCGCCGTCGCGCTGCCAGAACTTGTCGCTGCCCTTCTGCCGGATGCTCGGTCCCTCCGGCGGCACCCGGTTGCCGCCCGGTTCGACCACGGGCAGCGAGTCGCCCCAGAAGTCGGTGGCCGCGGGCGGCGAGGGCGGGGTCACGGTCGGGGTGGGCACCGGCGGCAGGGTCGGCGTCGGGACGACCGGCACCTCCGGCGTCGGCACCGGGGGCAGGGTCGGCGTCGGGACGACCGGTGCCGGGACGGTCGGCTCGGGGGCCGGCGCGCTGCCGGCCGCGGGCGGCCGGCTCTTCGGCGCCGGGGTGACCGTCGGGGCCTGGCTCTGCCGGGGCGACGGTGTCGGCTTCGGGCTGGCGCTGGGGCTCGGCGGCGACGGTTGCTCCAGGGCCGGGGCGGCACTGCTGGGCGCCGGGGCCGGGGCCGGGGCGGGTGCCGCGGGCGCGGGCGCGGGCTGTTCCGGGGCGGAGGTGGCCGGCGCGGAGGTGGCCGGGGGAGTGGCCGCCGCGGGCCTCGGTTCGGGCGAGCCGGTCAGTGCGTACGCGGCGACGGCGGCCGCGGCCACCGCCACGGCGGCGGCGATCCCGGCCTTGGCGGCGGCGCCCAGGCCCTCGCCGGCCGCGGCACCCACCGCACCCCCTCCGGAAGCACCGGAAGCACCGGAAGCGCCCGAGGCACCCACGGCGCCGGCCGCACCCGCCGCACCCGCCGCCCCGCCCGACGATCCGGCGGAGGCCGCGGCCGTGCCGGCCGCCGCCGCACCGCCGACTGCGGCGGCACCGCCCACGGCGGCCGCGGCGGCGCTGAACCCGCCGACCCCGACCCAGACCAGCACGCCGCCGGGCAGCAGCGCGCGCAGGCCGGTGTTGATCTCGGTCAGTTCCAGGCAGGCCGCCGTGCAGCGGTCGCACTCCCTGAGGTGGCGCCCGACTTCCGCCGAGGCTCGCTTGCGCAGCGAGCCGCGCGCGTACGCCCCGAGCCTGTTGGCGTACGCCTCGCACGTGCTGTCCTGGCTTCCCGAGACGTGCGCCTGCAGGAAGCCGGCGGCCAGCCGGTCGCGGGCCCGGTGGGCCTGGACGGCGGTGGCGTTGGCGGTCTTGCCGAGCATCACCGCGACGCTCTTCGGCGACTCCCGCTCGACCTCGGTGTGCCAGAGCACCACCCGGTCGTCCTCGGGGAGTTCGGCGTAGGCCTGCATGACCATGCGCTGGTCGGCCATCGCCATCGCCCAGGCGTCGGCGCCCGGGTCGGCCAGGTCGAGGTCGACCACGGCGGCCGAGCTCTGGGCGAACACGCTGAAGTCGTCGACGAGTTGCTCGCGTCGTTCGCTGCGGGTCCAGGCGGCGGCGACGTTGCGCACGGCCGTCAGCAGGTAGGCGCGGACGGCGAACTCCGGGCCCTTGCCCGCCTTGAGTGCCTGCAGGGTGCGGGCGAAGACCTCGCCCGCGAGGTCCTCGGCGGTGAAGCTGTCCCGGCAGCAGGTCCGCGCGTAGCGGCGCACCGAGTCGACGTGCCGGCGGTAGATCTCTTCGTACGCGGTGTCGTCGCCGGCCCGTACCCGGGCGGTCAACTCGGCGTCGGAGGGTGGGCGCTCGCCGTCCACCGGGTCGGCGGGGGCGGGCACGGTCGGACGGGCCGGGCGGCCGTCGCCGACGAACGCCTCGGGGGCGACGCCGCCCAGGCCTGCCGGGGCCTGGCCGGGCACCCGGCCGGGCGGCAGCGCGGCGGCCGAGGCGGAGAGCGATTCGCGGCTGGGCATCCCGGCCTGGTCGGGGACGTGTCCGGCACCCGAACCCGCTGCGGGGCCCGGCACTTGGGTGGCGCCGGTGCCACCGGGGCCCGCGACGGACCCTTCGGCGGTACTACCGGAGAGGCCCCCGAAGTCGAGGCCGTACCCGTAGTCGTTCTGTTCCTCGGCGCTCACAACGGACCCCAGATTCCACGACAGCCCCCGTAGTGTGGCAGGGCAGGCGGGAGTGCGTAGGCGCACGGTTCCCCGGCGTACGGCGCCGACGGCGCGCGAAGGGCGCGCATCGGGACATTGGCTCCAACCACGGGCAAAGGATGGCATAGCGCAGGGAAGGGTGGTAGCGGGACCGGCCGGTACCCACTCTTCCGAGGGGCCGTCGCGGGTGCGTTCGCCCAGCGTGCGGCATAGGGCCGCGCGACGCCCGCACCCGGCGCGCGTGCCCTGTCCGCGCGCCGGTGTGCTGTCCAACTCCCGTACCCGCCGGGCGCGTCGACCGTGCCCGGTCCGACGCGTCCACCGTGTCCCCGTCCGCCGGGGTCGGGCCGCGAGGGGTGTCAGTGAGCCCGCAGTCCGTCCAGCAGGATCCGCAACAGCCGGTCCGACGGCCCGGACGCCGGTTGACCGTCCGTCTGCGGAGCGACCGCCGTGAAGCCGGCCGCCGTCGGCGCCGAAACCGAGGGGCGCGCCGCGTGCACCGGCACCGAGGCCGTCAGCACCAGCACCACGTCCGACACCGTGACGCCCGGCCGCAGTTCACCCGCCGCACCGGCCCGCGCCACCAGGGCGGCCAGCAGTTGCAGCAGCAGTCGGGGATCGGCGTCCGCCGCCGAGGGCTCGACCGCCGCACCGGAGCGCGCCTCCTCGCCGCGCAGGTCGAAGCGGACGGCCACCGGCGCCTCCAACGCCCGCTGCTCGGCCACCCGGCCCAGCTCCTCCGCGTACCGGAACGCCTCCGGCGGCAGCAGCCGCCCGGCCCCGGTGCTCACCGCCCGGGCCAGGTACCCGGCCAGCGCCTCCCAGGCACCGTCGCCGCCGTACAGCGACTCCCGCGCCTGCGCGGTCAGCCAGGCCACCTCCTCGGCGGCGATCCGCTGGACCAGCACCTCCTTGCTCGGGAAGCGCCGGTAGACCGTGCCGACCCCGACCCCGGCCCGGCGCGCCACCTCCTCCATCGGCGCGCCGTAGCCGAACTCGCCGAACACCTCCCGGGCCGCCCGCAGCACGCTCTCCAGGTTCCGCCGGGCGTCCACCCGCAGGCGGGCCCCGGGCACCGGCGCGGCGGCCGGCTGCGGCTCCGCCCGGTACGGGACGGCCGAGTACGACACCCCGCCCTGAGGCGGCAGGTCCACCGGGCCGCGCTGCTCCGGCACCATGCCCTGTCCGGTGTGCGGTACGCCCGGCCGGCCCAATACCTGCTCCTGTTCCATCATCCCAACTCTCCCCCGCAGGCGTCCGAATCCGGACCCTGTCGTCGCCCGCCCCTGCACCCCCCGGTGCAGCTCAGCCCGTCAGAAATGACCCGATGAACCATCGTTCGTGCCGCCCGTCCCGTTCCGGTGACCACGGTCGTGCCGCCGGGCCGCCCTCACGTCCGGCCCGGCGCGTCGGCACCGTCCGGGGCCCTGTCCGGGAACTAACCTTCCCCGGATGACTGTCCCCCAGTCGGGTTCTCACGCCAACGCTGGAACTGGCCGTAGTGGCCGCTCCACGGTGCGTCGCCGCCGATTGTCATGGCGGTGGCCGCTCCGGCACACAATCCGACCATAGTTCACGGCTCTTCGCGGCCGAAAGTGCGTCAGAAAGTCGTCCGGCAAGCACAACCGGCCACGACCGTCACTTCCGTCGCAACCCGCCCCGTACGGACTGTGGACAAGACCACCCCGGCCGGTCCTTCATAGGGGGGCGTCATGGGGGACACCCCCGGCCGCGCGGCCGGGACGAAACGTCACATCGGCAGGAGGTGCACCATCAGGATCCTGATCGCCGGCGGCGGCTGCGCAGGAACGGCCACCGCACTCCACCTCCAGCGCGGCCTACGGGAACGGCTGCGACGCGGCGAGGTCGAGATCACCGTCGTCGAGCCCCAGGCCTACTTCACCTACCACCCGCTGCTGGCCGAGGTCGCGGCCGGCTCGATCGACCCGCGGCACATCGTCGTCCCGCTGCGCCGGGCCCTGCCGGACTGCCGGGTGCTCACCGCCCGGATCACCCGGATCGAACACGCCGCCCGCCGCGCCCTGGCCGACGCCGCGGGCCCCGGCGAGACCCCCGCGCCGATCGAACTCCCCTACGACGTCCTGGTGGTGGCCCCCGGCTCGGTCTCCCGGACCGCCCCCGTACCCGGGCTGGCCGAGCACGGACTCGGCTTCTCCACCGTCGGCGAGGCGGTCGGCCTGCGCAACCACGTGCTGGAACAGCTCGACCTCGCCTCCGCCACCCGCGACCCGGCGCTGCGCCAGTCCGCGCTCACCTTCGTCTTCGTCGGCGCCGGCTACGCGGGCGTCGGCGCGCTCGCCGAACTGGAGGACATGGCCCGCACCGCCGTCCGGGACTACCACAACGTCCGCGCCGAGGACCTGCGCTGGGTGCTGGTCGAGGCGACCGACCGGATCCTCGCCGAGGAGTCGCCCGAACTCGCCGAGCACGCCCTCGGCCAGCTGCGCGAACGCGGCGTCGACATCCGGCTGCGCACCACCCTGGAGTCCGCCGTCGGCCAGGTCGCCGCGCTCTCCGACGGCAGCCGCTTCGGCGCCCGCACCCTGGTCTGGACGGCGGGCGTACGGCCCTCCCCGCTGCTGCGCGACACCGACCTGCCGCTGGACACCCTCGGCCGGGTCCGCTGCCTGGCCACCCTGCAGGCCGTCGGCCCGGACGGGCGCGCCCTGCCAGGCGTCTGGGCGGCCGGGGACTGCGCCGCCGTACCCGACCCCGACGCGGGCGGTGCCCCCTGCGCGCCCAACGCCCAGCACGCCTTCGCCCAGGCCGAGCTGCTCGCCCGCAACATCGCGGTGGCCCTGGACGGCGGACCGCACGCACCGGGCCTCGCCGAGTACCGGCCGGGCCCCGCCGCCTGCTCGACCTCGCTGGGCCTGGGCCGGGCCGTCGCCCACACCCGGCGCGGCGGCCGGCTCACCGGACGGCGGGCCTGGTGGCTGCACCGGGCCCGGCACCTGCGCCGGCTGCCGAGCACCGAGCGCCGGGTGAGGGTGCTGATGGACTGGGTGCTGGGCGGGGTGTTCTCCCGCGAAGTGGTCTCCCTCGGCGCGATGGAGCACCCGCGTTCGGTCTTCGAGGAGGGTTTCGACTCCGGGCCCGGCCGACCGCCCGGCGCAGGGCCGGAAGCGCCCCGATGAACCGTCCCGCTGCCTCGATGAGCCGGGTTCCTGCCTCGACGGGGGATTTCGCGACCTCGGTGCGACGACTGATCCGACGGCCACGCCGGGCGCGCGACTTCCGGAATCGGCCCTCCGCCTGACAGGATCAGCCCGACCTGGTCATTACCCCGTGTGCTTATGTGCGCACAAAAAGTGATGATATGCCTGGAAAACGAGGAAGCGGCCGTCGTTTGAACCTCATGCGCTGGAGCGCCCGGCTCACCGGAGTCCCCTGGCGTGCCGCCCCACCCCACGGGACCGGCACCGACGAGGGCACGCCCTCCACCGACGGCGTCGTCGTGCCCAGCCCCCGCGACCCGACCAGCCCCGCCACCACTGCCGAACTCCTCGACCCGCACAAACCCCAGAACCTGCGCGAGGTCCTCAACCGGATCCCCGCCCCGGTCGCCGTCACCTACGGCCCGCTCCACCAGCTCGGCTACGCCAACCGCGCCTACCGCGAACTCTTCGGCGACCGCCCCACCGGCCTCCCCGCCGTCGAGGCCCTCCCCGAACTCGGCACCATGGGCGTCCTGCCCCTGATGGACCAGGTCATCCGCGGCGGCCGCCCGCGCAGCGTCAAGGCCCGCTGCATCCTCGGCCTCACCGGCAACCGCTACTACAACGTCTCCTGCGTCCCGCTCGGCCCCGGCGACACCGGCGACACCCTCACCGAGGGCCCGCCCGCCGGAGTCCTCATCTTCGCCGCCGAGGTCACCGACCAGGTCCTCGCCGCCGCCCGCCTGCGCGAAGCCGAACGCCGCCAGCGCGAAGCCGCCGTCACCCTCCAGCGCAGCCTGCTGCCGCAGAAGCTCGACCAGCCGGCCGACCTGCGGGTCGCCGCCACCTATCAACCGGGCGGCGCCGAGGCCGCCGTCGGGGGCGACTGGTACGACGTCATCGCCGTCGGCGGCGGCCGCACCGCCCTCGTCATCGGCGACGTCATGGGCCGCGGCCTGCGGGCGGCCGCCGTGATGGGCCAGCTGCGCACCGCCGTCCGCGCCTACGCCCGCCTCGACCTGCCCCCGCACGAGGTGATGCGCCTGCTCGACGGCCTCGCCATGGAGATCGACGCCAACCAGATCGCCACCTGCACCTACGCCGTCTGGGACCCACAGCGCCGCACCCTCTCCTACGCCTCGGCCGGCCACCTCCCGATGCTGCTGCGCTGCCCGGACGGAACCATCCTGCGCAGCGAGGAACAGAACGGTCCCCCGCTCGGCACCGGCGACGGCTCGCACGTCTCCCACACCCTCCGGCTGCTCCCCGGCACGACCGGTGTCCTCTATACGGACGGCCTGGTCGAGCGCCGGGACGAGGACATCGACCAGGGCCTGGACCTGCTGGCCCGCACCCTCACCGGTGCGATCGGCGCCCCCGAGGTGATCTGCGCCCGCCTCCTCCGGGCGATGGGCGTGACCTCGGAGCACGACGACGACGTCGCCGTCCTGGCCTTCCACCTGCCGGCGGAAGAGGACGTTGAGAATCCGGTTGCGGAGCTTGACTCGGCCACTCCAGACGTCTAGTGTTCTTCGAGCTGCCTGGCAGGGAGCACCGGACACGCATCTGCGCGGACGGTCCCGAGGCGGCCAATCCTCTGAAACACCACTTCCGGTTCGTGCCGGTCGTTTTCGCGTTCTCGCGGTGCGGCTCGATGCTTATTCGGCGTGCGCGTTTTATCGGATTGCGGCCGATTCGCTTTTCGGAGCGGGGATCGGCTAGAGTTTGAAACGTCGGACGGGGCGTCAAACCCCGGAAGACACCGGCGAGTTGGATGAACGAAGCCCCGGAAACGGAGCGGAAAACGTCTGATAAGCTGGAAACACGAAAGAACGAAGCGCCCGGAGGGCCCGCTGGAAGGCGGTCCGAAGGAAGCGTCCGTTCCTTGAGAACTCAACAGCGTGCCAAAAGTCAACGCCAGATATGTTGACATCCCCGGCCCCGATCGTCTGATCGGGGTTGGAGATTCCTTTTGAAATAACACTAGCGAGGACGCAGTGCGCGGGGCCGCCTTATTCCGGTGGTTGCCGTGCCGCTCAACGCGGGTGTGGACCCGCAGCTTTTAATTAAGCGCAGCCGGGTAAACATTCACGGAGAGTTTGATCCTGGCTCAGGACGAACGCTGGCGGCGTGCTTAACACATGCAAGTCGAACGGTGAAGCCCTTCGGGGTGGATCAG